>NZ_MVKA01000027.1:0-67098 GCF_002042905.1 Geobacillus sp. LEMMY01 | reverse complement strand
CTTTTAATAAAGGCCATTCTGTGGTAAGATGTTTCATGGACTCTCTCCCTCCTGTTTTATGGATGTTGGTCATCACCATCATAGCAGGGAGAGAGTCCTTTTTGCATGACATTTGCTTTTTTCTACCGCGCTTCGCTTGGTGGCCCCGACGAGCGTCGCGAACAAAAGTTCGCAACCCTCGTCGGGGATCATTTCGGAATGTCACCCACAAATATTTTACTCACACCAAGCGAAAATCCTTTACGAAACATGAATGACCGGGCCCGATTGCGGCGACAATAAAAGAAAACGGCAGAAATGGGGAGAAACGACATGGAACAGCCGCTCGATTTACGCCAGTACTCGGTGCGCACGGATTTAGCGATCGAAGCGCATGAGATCGCACTCGAGGAGCGTTTGCAGCAAAAACAAGAAAGCGCCGCGCCGATTGAGGGAGTCATGATCCGTGACGAGGAGATCGACGGCGTCAAGCTGTCGCATGTGCATGTCACGGAACAAGGAGCGGCCTCGATCGGCAAAAAGCCGGGCCACTACGTGACGATTGAAGCGCAAGGCATCCGCGAACAAAACACCGAGCTGCAGCAAAAAGTGCAGCGCATTTTTTCCGAGCAGCTCAGCGCCTTTTTCAAGCGGCTCCGCATTCCCGATCAAGCGAGCTGCTTGATCGTCGGGCTTGGCAACCAAAACGTCACTCCGGACGCGCTCGGGCCGCTCACGGTGGAAAACGTGCTTGTCACCCGTCATTTGTTCCAGCTGCAGCCGGAAAGCGTCGAGGAAGGCTTCCGGCCGGTGAGCGCCCTCGCTCCGGGGGTGATGGGGACGACCGGGATTGAAACGAGCGACATTATCGACGGCGTCGTCCGGAAAACAAAGCCGGATTTTGTCATTGTGATTGACGCCTTGGCCGCCCGCTCGATCGAACGGGTCAACGCGACGATTCAAATTTCTGACACCGGCATCCATCCCGGCTCCGGGGTCGGCAACAAGCGGAAAGAGTTAAGCTATGAAACGCTTGGCATTCCGGTCATTTCGATCGGCGTTCCGACGGTCGTCGACGCCGTTTCGATCACGAGCGACACGATCGATTTCATTTTGAAGCACTTCGGCCGCGAAATGCGCGAAGGGAAACGGCCATCAAGCGCGCTCGCTCCGGCGGGCTGGACGTTTGGGCGCAAACGAAAATTGACGGAACAAGACATGCCGTCGCCGCAAGAACGGTCGACGTTTCTTGGCATGGTCGGCACGCTTGGCGATGAAGAAAAGCGGCGCCTCATCTATGAAGTGCTCGCGCCGCTTGGGCATAATTTGATGGTGACCCCGAAAGAAATCGATTCGTTTATCGGCGATATGGCCAACTTATTAGCCGGCGGTTTGAATGCGGCGCTGCATCGGCAAGTCGATCAAGGCAATGTTGGCTCCTACACCCATTAGACAAAAAAACGGTTCTATCTTTTCCCGCTTGGCCATACGTTAAACTGAGGAGACAAGCCGGGAAAGGGTGGGAATATGAAACGATGGCGCTCCCCAAACGTCATGATCGCGATTCCAGGAGCTAGTCTAAAGAAACTGTTGATGCTCATCATTCTTGGTTGCATGATGATGTTTATGCTTGTCGGAGCGCTCACATCGCTGCGGCCGGAATACCGTCCGTCGTCATCATCGCTGAACGATATGGCGGCCCATTTTCCGGAAGAGACGTTCATTCGTCTGTTCGCCTTGGAAAATCGATATTTTGCGCAGCTGCTGCCGAAAGATCGGCGGCAGACGAATTACTCATCGCTATTGTTCCGCCTGGCGACGAGCATCAATCCCGATGACCCGCGCAGCCTGCTTGGCAGCGAGCTGCCGGGCTTTGCCCTTTATGACAGCAAAATTCTCATCGCTGGTGAAGGAACGGATTATACGAACATGCCATACGAATCAGCGCCGCCGCTTAGGGTGATGCTTGCTGAGCGGCAAGCCTCGGTGGAGGAGCTCGAACAAGCAAACAAGAGCGAAGATGAAAAACCGGTTCCCCCGCCATCGCAGACGACGGGAGGAAAAAAAGTGGTCTACATTTACAATACCCATACGCATGAGTCGTTTTTGCCAGCGCTCAAAGGGGTGGCCGACCCGGATTTGGCGTTTCATCCGACGGTCAACATAACAAAAGTGGGGGAAAAGTTAGCGGAAGAACTGGAAAAGCGCGGCATCGGGGCTGAAGTGAGCAAAATCGACATTGTCAGCGAATTGTTAAAGAAAGGGATGAAATACTCCCAATCGTATGATATGTCCCGGCAAACAGTGGTTGCGGCAATGAAGCAAAACCGTGACTTGCACTATTTCATCGATATCCATCGCGATTCGCGGCGGCGAAAATATACGACCGTTACGATCAACGGCGTTGACTATGCGCGTGTCGCATTCATTATTGGCGGAGAAAACGCGACATACGAGAAAAACTTGCAGCTGGCTACCGCGTTGCATCAGTTGCTGCAAAAGAAATATCCAGGGCTGAGCCGCGGGGTGATCGAGAAAAAAGGAGCCGGGACGAACGGCAAGTTTAATCAAGATTTATCGGAAAACGCGATTTTAATTGAAGTCGGCGGTGTCGACAATACGTTTACTGAGCTGTTCCGGTCCGTGTCGGCGCTCGCTGAGGTGTTCAGCGACTATTATTGGCAGGCGGAAAAAGTCGAAGCGCCGGCTCCGGCGGAGAAAAAGTAAAGGAGCGTCACTATGGCAAGATGGTTCATCCGCTTTACTCTAGCGATCTTTCTTCTTTTTTTCGGTGTGTTGTTTGGCATGCAAGAGGCGCATCGCGGCATTGAACGGATGCGCGGCTATGCCGATCCGTCGTTTCCGTCCGTCATCGATATGAAAAAAAGGGAAAATGGTGAGGTGGAAGCGGCGGTGTTCGGCCGGCCGGTCGTTGCTGGAGATTTAGGAGAAAAGCAAGAAACGATTCACGAGCTGAAAACGTTCAACTTGTTCTCTAGGCTCGGCCAACTTTTTGCCGATGCCGTCACCGCGCTCATGGAAATGCTGTTTTCGCTCGTCGGCCGGGCGTTGGACTAGCCCGATCATGTGCGGACGAAACAGGGACGTGCCGTCACAATGGCGGCTTTTTCTTTTGGACGCCGTCCGCCGGCTGGAGCACAAAGTGCTGCACTTTCCATATTGTCGGTTGTTTTCTTGGCGCGGCTCTGGCCGTTTCGCGTCTTTCCGGAAAGCCCGAACGGCGGCTTGGCTTTTCGTTCATCATTGAATCTTCTTCGCGCTGTTGCTATAATCAAAGCTAGTGTAGTTTTGCGAAGAAGCAGGAGTGAGAGACGATGAACCGGGAAGAACGGTTGAAACGGCAGGAACGGATCCGCAATTTTTCGATTATTGCTCACATTGACCACGGAAAATCGACGCTGGCGGACCGCATTTTGGAAAAAACGGGGGCGCTGTCGGAGCGTGAATTGCGCGAGCAGACGCTCGATACGATGGAGCTTGAGCGCGAGCGCGGCATCACGATTAAATTGAATGCGGTTCAGTTGACATATAAAGCGAAAAATGGCGAAGAGTATATTTTCCATTTGATCGACACGCCGGGCCACGTCGACTTTACGTACGAAGTGTCGCGCAGCTTGGCCGCTTGCGAAGGGGCGATTTTGGTCGTCGATGCGGCGCAAGGCATTGAAGCGCAGACGCTCGCCAACGTGTATTTGGCGATCGACAACAATTTAGAAATTTTGCCAGTCATTAACAAAATCGATTTGCCAAGCGCCGAACCGGAGCGGGTGCGTCAAGAAATTGAGGATGTCATCGGTTTGGACGCCTCTGACGCGGTGCTTGCTTCGGCTAAAGTCGGCATCGGCATCGAAGAAATTTTGGAAAAAATCGTCGAAAAAATTCCGGCTCCCTCGGGTGATCCGGATGCGCCGCTGAAGGCGCTCATTTTTGATTCCCTTTATGACCCGTACCGCGGCGTCGTCGCCTATGTCCGCGTCGTCGACGGAACGGTGAAGCCAGGGCAGCGCATTAAAATGATGTCGACCGGCAAAGAGTTTGAAGTGACGGAAGTCGGCGTGTTCACGCCGAAGCAAAAAGTTGTCGACGAATTGACGGTCGGTGATGTCGGCTATTTGACCGCCTCGATTAAAAACGTGAAAGATACGCGCGTCGGCGATACGATCACCGATGCCGAACGGCCGGCAGCTGAGCCGCTCCCGGGCTATCGGAAGCTCAATCCGATGGTGTTTTGCGGCATGTATCCGATCGATACGGCGCGCTACAACGATTTGCGCGAGGCGCTCGAGAAGCTGCAATTGAACGATGCGGCGCTCCACTTTGAGCCGGAAACGTCGCAGGCGCTTGGGTTCGGCTTCCGCTGTGGATTTCTCGGCTTGCTTCATATGGAAATCATCCAAGAGCGGCTCGAGCGCGAATTTCATATCGATTTGATCACGACCGCGCCGAGCGTCGTTTACAAGGTGCATTTGACCGATGGAACGGAAGTTGACGTCGACAACCCGACGAACATGCCCGACCCGCAAAAAATCGACCGAATTGAAGAGCCGTATGTGAAAGCGACGATCATGGTGCCAAACGACTATGTCGGTCCGGTGATGGAGCTGTGTCAAGGAAAGCGCGGCACGTTTGTCGATATGCAATATTTGGATGAAAAGCGCGTCATGCTCATTTACGATATTCCGCTCTCCGAAATCGTCTACGACTTTTTCGACGCTTTAAAGTCGAACACGAAAGGGTACGCGTCATTCGACTACGAATTGATCGGCTACCGGCCGTCCAATCTCGTCAAGATGGATATTTTGCTAAACGGTGAAAAAATTGATGCCTTATCGTTTATCGTCCATCGCGACTCTGCGTACGAGCGCGGCAAAGCGATCGTTGAAAAGCTGAAAGATTTGATTCCGCGCCAGCAATTTGAAGTGCCGGTGCAGGCGGCGATCGGCAACAAGGTCATCGCCCGTTCGACAATCAAAGCGTTGCGCAAAAACGTGCTCGCAAAATGTTACGGCGGCGACGTGTCGCGGAAGCGGAAGCTGCTTGAGAAGCAAAAAGAAGGAAAGAAGCGGATGAAACAAATCGGGTCGGTCGAAGTGCCGCAAGAAGCGTTTATGGCCGTCTTGAAAATCGACGACCAGAAAAAATAACGAGCAAGGCTGTCTCCGTTGGGGATAGCCTTGTTTGTTTCCTGCGGCGCCGGCCGGCTGAAAGGAGGAGGACCGATGGCCGTTTCAGCGTATTTTCATATTCCATTTTGCGCCCATATTTGCCATTATTGCGATTTTAACAAAGTATTCGCCGCCGGCCAGCCGATTGACGACTATTTGCGGGCGATGGACAAAGAAATGGCGTGGACGGCGGCGGAATTTGGCAGCCAGCTCAAGACGCTTTTTATCGGCGGCGGCACGCCGACGGTGCTTGGGCCGGCGCAGCTCGGCCGTTTGCTTGAGAGCATCCGCCGCCATTTTCAGTTTGACCCGCAAACGGCCGAATTTACCGTCGAAGCCAACCCGGACGGCTTGACGAAAGAAAAGCTCGCTATTTTGCGCGATGCCGGAGTGAATCGGCTGAGCCTCGGGGTGCAGACATTTGACGATCAGCTTCTGCAAACGATCGGCCGCACGCACCGGCGAGGCGACGTCATACGGGCTGTAGCGTTGGCCAGAGAAGTCGGGTTTCAGAACATCAGCATTGATTTAATGTACGGTTTGCCGGGGCAGACGCTTGAGCAGTTTACGGCCGATTTGGAAGCGGCGTTTTCGCTTCATGTGCCGCATCTTTCCGCCTATTCGCTGATCCTTGAGCCGAAAACGATCTTTTACAACGAATGGCGGAAGGGTCGCCTCCGCCTTCCGGGCGAAGAAGCGGAAGCAGCGATGTACGAAGCGGCGATGGAGCAGACGGCAGCCTGCGGCTACTGGCAATATGAAATCAGCAACTATGCTTTGTCGGGATTTGAAAGCCGGCACAACTTGACGTACTGGAACAACGAGGAGTACTACGGCATCGGCGCTGGGGCGCACAGCTATATCGACGGAGTGCGTCGGGCTAATATCGGTCCCATCCGGCATTACATCAGCGCGATCGAACGCGGCGAATGGCCGCACCGAGACGTACACCGCTTGACCGCCCGCGAGCAAATGGAAGAGGAAATGTTTTTAGGGCTGCGCAAAACGGAAGGGGTGTCCAAAGCCTGCTTCCGGCAAAAGTTCGGCCGCGACCTCCACGACATATTTGGCGAGGCGATCCGCCGGGAAATCGAAAACGGACGCCTCGAGGAAACGGCGACCCACATCCGCTTGACAAAACGGGGCAAGCTGCTCGGCAATGAAGTGTTCGCCGCGTTCCTCGGCGGAATGTAAACATTGACATTTGCCGGGCGATTTGCTACCCTAATAGTAGATTTAGCACTCGAATTGTTCGAGTGCTAACAGAGGTGAGACACGTGCTAACGGACCGCCAACTGCTGATTTTGCAGGTGATTATCGACGATTTCATTCGTTCTGGGCAGCCGGTCGGTTCGCGGACGTTATCGAAAAAGCATCAAATCGCGTTCAGCTCGGCGACGATCCGCAATGAGATGGCGGATTTGGAGGAGCTCGGCTATATTGAAAAAACGCACATTTCTTCCGGCCGCGTGCCGTCGGAAAAAGGATACCGCTACTACGTCGACCATTTGCTGCCGCCGCAGCGGCTGACAAGGGCGGACATTCAAAAAATCCGCTCCGTGTTTGCCGAGCGCATCTATGAGCTGGAAAAATTGATGCAAAAGTCGGCGCAAATTTTATCCGAGCTGACGAACTATACATCCATCGCGCTCGGGCCAGCGTTTAAAGAAAGCAAGCTGAAGCGGATGCAAATCGTTCCGCTCAACGAACAGACAGCCGTCGCCATCGTCGTGACGGACACCGGCCATGTCGAAAACCGGGTCGTGACGATCCCGTCATCGATGGACGCCGGCGACCTTGAAAAAATGGTCAACATTTTCAACGAGCGGTTGAACGGCGTTCCGCTCATTGATTTGAAAGAAAAAATGGAGACGGAAGTGGCCGACGTATTGCGCCGGCACATCCGCAACTACGACAGCGTGCTTAATACGCTCATTGAGACGCTCGATGCCCCTGAAGAAGAAAAAGTGTTTTTCGCCGGCAAGGCGAATATGCTCAACCAGCCGGAGTTCAGTGACATCCAAAAAGTGCGCCCACTTCTAAACATCATTGAGCAGGAAAAAGACATTTATCGCCTGCTCCGCAAGCAAAACCAAAAAGGAGTGCGGGTTTCGATCGGGCATGAAAACGAACTGCGCGGCATGGAAAACTGCAGCTTGATTACAGCGACGTATTCGGTCGGCGATGAGCCGCTCGGGGCGATCGCGATTCTTGGTCCAACGCGCATGGAATACTCGCGCGTCATCACTGTCTTAAACCGCGTCGCTTCCGATTTGTCGGCCGCGTTGACGAAATGGTATCAAAGTCAATAAGAATGGCCATATTGGGTAACGGATGGATCGCGCATCCATCCTTTCCTTGTGGCCATTGATACATAAAAGGGAAGAGCCCCGGCAGGGAGGTGAAAGCGATGGAACAAGGAGAAAAACAAGTGATGGAACAAGCTACATACGATGAGCCGGAGCGGGAGCAACCGATCGAGGAAGAAGCCGCCCCGCAGTCCGAGGGGGAATCAGGCGGCGTTCCGCTTGAAGAGGCCGGTGGGGAGGAAGCGGCGGAGCTGGCGGAAAAAGCGCCAACGGCCGAGGAGTTGGCGGCGGCCAAGGCGCAGATCGCCGAATTGGAAGCGAAGCTTTCAGAGATGGAACACCGGTATCTCCGCCTGTACGCCGATTTTGAAAACTTCCGCCGCCGGACGCGCCAGGAGATGGAAGCGGCTGAAAAATACCGCGCCCAAAGCTTGGCGAGCGATTTGCTTCCGGTGCTTGACAACTTTGAACGCGCATTGAAAATAGAGACGGACAACGAACAGGCGAAATCGATTTTGCAAGGGATGGAAATGGTGTACCGGTCGCTTGTTGATGCCTTGAAGAAAGAAGGCGTCGAGGCGATCGAGGCGGTCGGGAAGCCGTTTGACCCTTATTTGCACCAAGCCGTCATGCAGGCGGAAGCGGAAGGCTATGAGCCGAACACGGTTGTTGAGGAGCTGCAAAAAGGTTATAAGCTGAAAGACCGCGTGCTGCGGCCCGCCATGGTCAAAGTAAGCCAATAAACGGAAACGGAGGGTGATAAGCGATGAGCAAAATTATCGGCATCGACTTAGGAACGACGAATTCCTGCGTCGCCGTGTTAGAAGGCGGCGAAGTGAAAGTCATTCCGAATCCGGAAGGAAACCGCACGACCCCGTCGGTCGTCGCGTTTAAAAACGGCGAACGCCTAGTCGGCGAAGTCGCCAAACGGCAAGCGATCACGAACCCGAACACGATCATCTCGATCAAGCGCCATATGGGGACGGATTACAAAGTCGAAATCGAAGGGAAGCAATATACGCCGCAAGAAATTTCGGCGATCATTTTGCAATACTTGAAGTCGTACGCCGAAGACTATTTGGGCGAGCCGGTGACGCGTGCGGTCATCACGGTGCCGGCGTATTTCAACGACGCCCAGCGCCAAGCGACGAAAGACGCCGGCCGCATCGCCGGCCTCGAAGTCGAGCGCATCATCAACGAGCCGACGGCCGCGGCGCTTGCTTACGGCCTTGATAAAGAAGAAGACCAAACGATTCTCGTCTATGACTTAGGCGGCGGGACGTTTGACGTCTCGATTTTGGAGCTTGGCGACGGCGTGTTTGAAGTGAAGGCGACGGCCGGCGACAACCATTTGGGCGGCGACGACTTCGACCAAGTGATCATCGATTATTTGGTCAATCAGTTCAAGCAAGAGCACGGCATCGATTTGTCGAAAGACAAAATGGCGCTCCAACGCTTGAAAGATGCGGCGGAAAAAGCGAAAAAAGAGCTGTCCGGCGTCACGCAGACGCAAATTTCGCTTCCGTTTATCAGCGCCAATGAAAACGGTCCGCTCCATTTGGAAATGACGTTGACAAGAGCGAAATTTGAAGAGCTGTCCGCTCATCTCGTCGAGCGGACGATGGGGCCGGTCCGCCAGGCGCTTCAAGACGCCGGCTTGACGCCAGCGAATATTGATAAAGTCATTTTGGTCGGCGGTTCGACGCGCATTCCAGCTGTCCAAGAAGCGATCAAGCGCGAGCTTGGCAAAGAGCCGCACAAAGGTGTCAACCCGGACGAAGTCGTTGCCATCGGTGCGGCGATCCAGGGCGGGGTGATCGCCGGCGAAGTGAAAGATGTCGTCCTGCTTGACGTGACCCCGCTTTCGCTTGGCATTGAAACGATGGGCGGCGTATTTACGAAACTGATCGAACGGAACACGACGATCCCGACAAGCAAATCGCAAGTGTTCACAACGGCGGCTGACAATCAAACGACGGTCGACATTCACGTCTTGCAAGGAGAGCGCCCGATGGCGGCGGACAACAAATCGCTCGGCCGCTTCCAGCTGACCGGCATTCCGCCGGCGCCGCGCGGCGTGCCGCAGATTGAAGTGACGTTTGATATTGACGCCAACGGCATCGTTCACGTGCGCGCCAAAGATTTAGGAACGAACAAAGAGCAGTCGATTACGATCAAATCGTCGTCCGGCCTGTCGGAAGAAGAAATTCAGCGCATGATTAAAGAGGCGGAAGAAAATGCCGAAGCCGACCGGAAGCGGAAAGAAGCCGCCGAGTTGCGCAACGAAGCCGACCAGCTCATTTTCATGACTGAAAAAACGATCAAAGAGGTCGAAGGAAAAGTCAGCGCCGATGACATCAAGAAGGCGCAAGAGGCGAAAGACGCGTTGAAAGCGGCGCTCGAGAAAAACGACCTCGAGGACATCCGCAAGAAAAAAGACGCGCTGCAAGAAGCGGTGCAGCAGCTGTCGATCAAGCTGTATGAACAAGCGGCGAAACAGGCGCAAAGCGCAGGATCGCAAGGCGGCGCTGCCAATAATAAAGACAACGTGGTGGACGCCGAGTTTGAAGAAGTGAACGACGATAAATAATGCAACCGAAAGTCAAAGTCAGGCCTGCCTTGGCTTTGACTTTTTTTCTAGCATTGACATATTGCCTTGCCGCAGAGGGAAATGATAAAATCAAATTTATGTGAGTGAATCGGGAGTGGATGATCAACGATGGCGAAGCGCGATTATTACGAGATTCTCGGCGTCAGCAAAAACGCGACGAAAGACGAGATCAAAAAAGCGTATCGAAAGCTTTCGAAGCAGTATCATCCAGATGTGAACAAAGCCCCGGACGCCGCGGAGAAGTTTAAGGAAATTAAAGAGGCATACGAAGTGTTAAGCGATGATGAAAAGCGGGCCCGCTACGACCGCTTCGGCCATGCCGACCCGAACGAAACGTTTGACGGCGGCGGATTCCAAGGCGGAGGGTTTGATTTCGGCGGCTTTAGCGGCTTTGGCGGTTTTGAAGATATTTTTGAAACGTTTTTCGGCGCCGGTCCGCGTCGACGGGCGAGCGGTCCGCGCAAAGGCGCGGATGTCGAGTATATGATGACGCTTACGTTTGAAGAAGCGGCGTTCGGAAAAGAAACGGAAATTGAAATTCCGCGGGAAGAGACGTGCGACACGTGCCAAGGCAGCGGAGCGAAACCGGGCACAAGCCCGACGTCTTGTCCGCATTGCCACGGCAGCGGGCAAGTGACAAGCGAACAGGCGACGCCGTTTGGCCGCATCGTCAACCGCCGGACATGTCCCGTCTGCGGCGGCACGGGCCGGTACATTCCGGAGAAATGCCCAACGTGCGGCGGCACGGGACGCGTCAAACGGCGGAAAAAAATTCACGTCAAAATTCCAGCCGGCGTCGACGACGGCCAGCAGCTGCGCGTCGCCGGCCAAGGGGAGCCAGGGGTCAATGGCGGGCCGCCGGGCGATTTGTACATCATCTTCCGCGTCGAACCACATGAGTTTTTCAAACGCGACGGCGACGATATTTATTGCGAAGTGCCGCTGTCGTTCGCCCAGGCGGCGCTCGGCGATGAGATCGAAGTGCCGACGCTCCATGGCCATGTGAAGCTGAAAATTCCGGCCGGCACGCAAACGGGCACGCGCTTCCGCTTGAAGGGAAAAGGGGTGCCGAACGTGCGCGGCTACGGCCAAGGCGATCAGCACGTCATCGTCCGCGTTGTGACGCCGACGAAGCTGACCGAAAAACAAAAGCAGCTGTTGCGCGAGTTTGATCGGCTCGGCGGAGACACGATGCACGACGGGCCGCACGGCCGTTTTTTTGAGAAAGTCAAAAAGGCGTTTAAAGGAGAAGCGTAAGCGCGATGAAATGGTCAGAAATCAGCATTCATACGACGCATGAGGCGGTCGAGGCGATTTCGAACATTTTGCATGAAGCGGGCGCCGGCGGCGTCGTCATCGAAGACCCATACGATTTGGTCAAAGAACGGGACGACTGGTACGGCGAGATCGTCGAGCTCAACCCGGACGACTATCCGGAAGAAGGGGTGATCATTAAGGCATATTTGCCGGTCAACAGTTTTCTTGGCGAAACGGTCGAACAAATTAAGCAGGCGATTAACAATTTATGGCTGTATGATATCGACCTTGGCAAAAATAAAATTACATTGAGCGAAGTAAACGAAGAGGAATGGGCAACGGCGTGGAAAAAGCATTATCACCCGGTGAAAGTGTCCGAAAAGTTTACGATCGTGCCGACGTGGGAAACGTACGAGCCGGCGTCTAGTGATGAGCTGATCATCGAAATGGATCCGGGCATGGCGTTTGGGACCGGCACGCACCCGACGACGGTCATGTGTCTGCAGGCGCTCGAAAAGTACGTGCGCCCCGGCGATCATGTCATTGACGTCGGCACCGGCTCCGGCATTTTAAGCATCGCCGCGGCGATGCTTGGCGCCCGGTCAGTGCGGGCGCTCGATTTGGACCCGGTGGCGGTCGACAGCGCACGGCTGAACGTGAAGCTCAATAAGGTGCAGCATATCGTAACGGTCTCACAAAACAATTTGCTCGACCATATCGAGGAACCGGCTGATGTGATCGTCGCCAACATTTTAGCGGAAATCATTTTGCGCTTTACCGGTGACGCCTACCGGTTGTTAAAGCCAGGCGGCCGCTTCATCACGTCTGGCATCATTCAGGCGAAAAAGCAGGACGTCAAAGACGGGTTGCTTGCCGCCGGCTTTGCCATTGAGGAAATCAACGTGATGGAAGACTGGGTGGCGGTTGTCGCCATGAAACCGTAAGCAAAGAAGGGATGGCTGTGCAGCGCTATTTCGTTTCCGGCCAGGCGCAACAAGGCGGGATCGTCGCGATCAGCGGCGATGATGCCCATCATATCGCCCGCGTCATGCGCATGAAGCCGGGGGACGGGATCATTTGCGTCTTTCCAGACGGGCGCACGGCGGTGTGTGAAATTGAACAAATTGCCAATGAGCATGTGCAAGCCCGTATTGTACAATGGAAAAAGGAGCGAAGCGAGCTGCCGGTGCGCATTTACATCGCCCAAGGGCTGCCGAAAGGCGAAAAGTGGGAGCTCGTCATCCAAAAAGGAACAGAGCTCGGCGCCGCCGGCTTTCTTCCGTTCGAAGCCGCCCGGTCGGTCGTGAAATGGGACGCGAAAAAGGCGGAGAAAAAAGTCGAGCGATGGAGAAAAATCGCGAAAGAAGCGGCTGAGCAGGCTGAACGAACGGTGGTGCCGGACGTGCGGGCGCCGCTTTCGTTTGTCGAGCTCCTCGCCTTCGGCCAAACGGTCGATGTTCGGCTGTTTGCCTACGAAAAAGAGGCGCGAAACGCCCGGCATGCCGCGCTTCCAGCGCTTCTTTCCCGCCTCCGTCCGGGCGGCGCGTTGCTGGCTGTCTTCGGGCCGGAAGGCGGGTTCAGCCCGGAAGAAGCAGAACAGCTTCGGCAGCACGGCTTTTCGCCGTGCAGCCTTGGGCCGCGCATTTTGCGGACCGAAACAGCTCCGCTCTATTTGCTTTCCGCCGCCTCTTATGAATGGGAGCTGCGCGCGCCGAGCGGCGAAGCGGAGCGCGCTTAGTGAGCAACATTGGCTGTTTCTTATAAAAGTTCGGTCCCGCTGATCCCTAAGCGGGGGGCAGAGTGAGGTGAACAAGATGCCGACAGTGGCTTTTCATACACTAGGCTGCAAAGTCAATCATTACGAAACCGAAGCGATTTGGCAGCTGTTTAAAAAAGCCGGCTACGAGCGAAAAGAGTTTGAAAGCCGTGCGGATGTGTATGTGATCAACACGTGCACGGTGACGAACACCGGCGATAAAAAGAGCCGTCAAGTCATCCGTCGTGCGGTGCGCCGCAATCCGGACGCCGTCGTCTGCGTGACCGGCTGCTATGCGCAAACATCGCCGGCTGAGGTCATGGCCATTCCGGGCGTTGATATTGTCATCGGCACGCAAGACCGGCATAAAATTTTGGATTACATCGAGCAGTTCCAGCGCGAGCGCCAGCCGATCAACGCTGTTCACAACATTATGAAAACGCGCGTCTTTGAGGAGATGGATGTGCCGGAATTCACGGATCGGACGCGGGCGTCGCTTAAGATCCAAGAAGGGTGCAACAACTTCTGCACGTTTTGCATCATCCCGTGGGCGCGCGGCTTAATGCGCTCGCGCGATCCGCAGGAAATCATCCGCCAGGCGCGCCAGCTCGTCGCCGCCGGCTATAAAGAAATCGTTCTGACCGGCATTCATACAGGCGGCTATGGCACCGATCTGAAAGACTATAACTTTGCGTCCTTGTTGCGCGATTTGGACGAGCAAGTGCCGGGGCTGAAGCGGCTTCGCATTTCGTCGATTGAGGCGAGCCAAATTACCGATGAAGTGATTGACGTGCTGAAGCGGTCGGAGAAAATCGTCCGCCATTTGCACATTCCGCTTCAGTCTGGGTCGAATACGGTGCTCAAGCGGATGCGCCGCAAATATACGGTGGAATTTTACGCGGAGCGGCTCGCCCGGTTGCGCGAAGTGTTTCCAGAGCTGGCGGTGACTTCTGACGTCATCGTCGGCTTCCCAGGCGAGACGGAAGACGAATTTATGGAGACGTACAACTTTATTCGTGAACAACGGTTTTCCGAGCTGCATGTCTTTCCTTATTCGAAGCGGACCGGCACGCCGGCGGCGCGCATGCCGAACCAAATCGATGAAGAAACGAAGCATGACCGCGTCCGCCGCTTGATCGCCCTTTCCGATCAATTGGCGAAAGAGTACGCCTCCCGGTTTGAAGGGCAAGTGCTCGAAGTCATTCCGGAAGAGCGCGATAAAGAGCGGCCGGATTTGTACGTCGGCTATACAGACAACTATTTGAAAGTCCGCTTCCCGGCAACCGAGGAAATGGTTGGTGAACTTGTCAAAGTGAAGATTACGAAAGCCGGCTATCCGTACAATGAAGGAGAGTTCGTCCGCGTTGTGCCGGATGAAATGGCCCGTTCGGTCAAATGGAGCTCATAACCCAGCCTAGTTGCTGGGTTTTTTCTGTCTTTTTTCGGAGACAATACGGATGGCTAGTTTTTGTCGAGGGAGCATGGTATGATGGTAGACGTCAGACCTTCCATCTTGACGGAAATGGCAGAAAGGGGTTTCTCCGAATGACGATGAATATCGCGAAAATGATCGATCATACGCTGCTCAAACCGGAAGCGACGGAACAACAAATCGTGCAACTGTGCACGGAAGCAAAGCAATACGGCTTTGCTTCCGTGTGCGTCAACCCAACGTGGGTGAAAACGGCGGCGCGCGAGCTTTCCGGCACGGATGTCCGCGTCTGCACGGTCATCGGCTTTCCACTTGGGGCAACGACGCCGGAAACAAAGGCGTTTGAAACAACGAACGCCATCGAAAACGGCGCTCGCGAAGTCGACATGGTGATCAACATCGGCGCGTTAAAAAGCGGGCAAGACGAGCTTGTCGAGCGCGACATTCGTGCGGTTGTCGAAGCGGCGGCTGGCAGGGCGCTTGTCAAAGTGATCATTGAAACGGCGCTTTTGACCGATGAGGAAAAAGTGCGCGCCTGCCAGCTCGCAGTGAAAGCCGGTGCTGATTATGTGAAAACGTCGACCGGGTTTTCCGGTGGAGGTGCGACGGTGGAGGATGTGGCGCTGATGCGGAAAACGGTCGGCGACAGAGCAGGCGTCAAAGCATCAGGCGGCGTCCGTGACTGGAAAACCGCTGAGGCGATGATCAACGCCGGCGCGACGCGCATCGGCACAAGCTCTGGGGTGGCGATCGTCACCGGCGGGACGGGCCGCGCTGACTACTAAGCCCGGTTTCGGTCATGCAAAAACAGAATGGCCCTTTCGATGGCGCCGACAAATGGCAGAGCAGCCACTGAGCAAATGACGTTGAACAAGACGCTCACATGAGCGAGCTGCACATCAGGCGCTGGGCTGAGCCTGGCGGCAAAACTGGCGAGCGGCTCGGTCCAAAAGGCGAACAAAGCGGCGCCGACGACGTTCAGCCATAGATGGGTGTAGGCGGTCAGCTGGGCCTCTTTGCCGGAGCCGATCGAAGCCAAAAGCCCGGTGATGCACGTACCGATGTTGGCGCCAAGCAACAGAGCAATCGCCGCGGGCAGCGTCAACAGCTGTTCGTTTAAAAATCCCATGGCGATGCCGATCGTTGCCGCGCTCGAATGAACGAGAGCGGTGAGGACGATGCCGACAAGAAGGCCGACAGCGATGGATCGGTTCGTTTCTTTAAGCCATGCATCAACGAACGGATAGGCGGCAAGCGGTTTAGCGAGGCTGCCAAAGCCGTCCATGGCAAATAGCACAGCGGCGAGGCCGACAGCGGTCATGCCGATGCCGAGAACAAGGCGATGGCGGCCGAAAAAAACAAGCAGCGCGCCGCTGACAAGAAGTGGGATGGCGCCATCGCCGATATCAAGCGTCATCAGCTCGGTCGTGACCGTCGAGCCGATGTTGCTGCCTAAAATGATGCCGATTGATTGGCGGAACGACAAGTAGCCGGCGGCGACAAGGCCGACCGTCATCACCATCACCGCTGAGCTGCTTTGCAGGAGAGCGGTCGTCGCCAAACCGGCGGCAAATCCTTGCAGCGGCGTGGCGGTAAAGCGCATGAGCCACCGTTTTAACCGATGGCCGGACAACGTGTAAAGCCCAGCTTTCATCATAAACATGCCAAGAAGAAACAAAGCGGTGTAAATGGCAAACAGCATCAGAAACGGCCCCATGGGCGACTCCCCTTTCACCCTATATGTATGGGCCTTGTCCGCGGGTGATGACCGTTTTTTCAGCGCGGGGAAGAGGCGGCCAGCAGGACGCCGTTGCTTTTTTTATTGACCTTTTCTGTCAGCATGTATTATAATTGACAAGTACAATATGCAATGGTTGTTGTTCGGAGGGAGGGAAGCAGGATGTCCAAAACGATCGTTCGCAAAAATGAGTCGATCGACGACGCTCTTCGTCGCTTTAAGCGTGCCGTTTCGAAAACGGGCACTTTGCAAGAAGTGAGAAAGCGCGAATTTTATGAAAAGCCAAGCGTCAGACGGAAGAAAAAATCTGAGGCGGCTAGAAAGCGCAAGCACTAAGAGCATGCATTAAAGAGGGTGTATAATCGGTGAGTCTTCTCGATCGTTTGAATGACGATATGAAGCAGGCGATGAAAAACAAGGAGAAAGAAAAACTGTCTGTTCTCCGGATGCTGAAAGCGGCGCTGCAAAACGAAGCGATCAAGCTCGGCAAAAGCCCGCTCTCGGAAGACGAAGAGCTGACGGTTCTTTCTCGCGAACTGAAACAGCGTAAAGACTCCCTCCAAGAATTTGAAAACGCTGGCCGTTCAGATCTTGTCGAAAAAGTGAAAACCGAAATTGAAATTGTTCAATCGTATATGCCAACGCCGCTGACAGAGGACGAGCTGCGCGAATTGATCGAGCAGACGATCAAGGAAGTCGGCGCCTCTTCGAAAGCGGATATGGGAAAAGTGATGGGCGCGATCATGCCGAAAGTGAAAGGAAGAGCGGATGGTTCGCTCGTCAACAAGCTTGTCCAACAACAGCTGTCATAAATGCAATGGGCCTTGCCGGCAGGCGGGCCCGTTGTTTTTGAAAAGCGGTGCTAGAACCCCCTTTTGTCTCATACATATGAGATGAAAGGGGGTTCTTTTTGATGGTGAAAAAATGGCGCCAGCAGATGAAGCGGTGGATGGCGGAACAGCTTGAACTTCCCGCCGACATTATGATGGATCTGCCCCGCATTACGATGGTTGGGCACATACATATTTACATTGAAAACCATCGCGGGCTGCTCGCGTTCAGCGATAAAGAGCTCCGCCTTTTGCTGCGGAACGGACAGCTCGTTGTCCGCGGCGAACAGTTTGTGATTAAAACGATTTTGCCGGAAGAAATTTTGTTGGAAGGAAAAATCAGCCAAGTCGTTTATATAGATGAATAGCGAGGAGGAACGGAGATGAAAAACGAATGGGTCGACACGCTCGCCGGCAGCGTGCGGGTCAAAGCGAGAGGGAAAGGGATCGAACGGTTGATCAACGCCTGCGTCCGCCAAGGGATTGCCGTCTGGAACGTGAAAAAGCATAGCGCGGATACCGCGACGTTTTTCATTAAGCTCAGCGACGTGAAACGGCTGCGCCATGTCGCCCGGCAAAGCGAATGCAAACTTTCGTTTGTCGGGAGAACCGGGCTGCCGTTTTTTTGGCGGCGGGCCTGGCGGAACAGCGGGTTTTGGCTCGGCTTGCTCCTTTTTATAGCGATTGTGTTTTTGCTTTCGAACATCGTTTGGAAGATCGAAATCAAAGGGGCGGCTCCGGAGACGGAGCATCAAATCGCCCGCGAGTTGAAGCGAATGGGAGTCGAGCGCGGCGCATTTCAGTTTCTGCTTGATGACCCGGAGACGCTGCAAAAAAAGCTGACGGAACGCGTTCCGGACATCACGTGGGTCGGCGTTGAGTGGAAAGGGACGTCGCTTCACTTCCGCGTCGTTGAAAAAGAGATTCCGGAGCCGAAAAAACCGATTCCGCCGCGTCATCTCGTGGCAAAAAAAGAGGCGGTCATCGCTGATTTGTTCGTTGAAGAGGGACAACCGCTCGTTTCCGTCAACGACTATGTGCAAAAAGGCCAGCTGCTTGTTTCTGGCATTATCGGTGCTGAAGGGAGGACGAAGTTTGTGCCGGCGTCAGGGAAAGTGTTTGGCGAAACGTGGTACAAGTCTACGGTCGTCCTGCCGCTCGAGACGACGTTTCATGTGTTGACCGGCAAGTTCACCGAACGGCATTATGTCGGAATCGGGCGCCTTTTGATTCCCGTTTGGGGATGGAAGAAGCCGGTGTTTGCCCATACTATCGTTGAGACAGAAAAACGGCCGTTTCGTTTTTGGAAATGGGACTTGCCGCTCTATTACGAGCGCATCACGATCCGCGAGGCGGAAGAAGTGAAGCGGCGCTACACGTGGGAAGAAGCGTTCGCGGAAGCGAAAGAGATCGCCCGCCGCGAGCTGCGGGCGAAATTGCCGGAGGAGGCGGCCATTCGCGGCGAAAAAGTTTTGCATCAGGCGAAAGAGAATGGTAAAGTAAGGGTAGAATTGCATTACGAAGTCATCGAAAATATTGCTGTACCACAACCCATCGTCCAAGGAGATTGAGAATGTCAGAGCAGTTCGTTACGATCAGCCAACATGTGCGAAACCCGCAGGAAGCGGCGGCGCTCTTTGGCGTCCATGACATCCATTTAAAGCGGATCGAGGAAGAGCTCGGCGTGTCGATTGTGACGCGCGGGGAAACGGTCAACGTCTCCGGCACGCCGCAGCAAGTTCAGCTCGTTGATGAATTGCTTCGCCATTTATTGATCGTCATTCGCAAAGGGGCGGCGGTCAGCGAGCGCGACGTTCTTTACGCCATTCAGCTTGCAAAAAAAGGAGCGCTTGACGGCCTTGTTCAGCTGTACGACGAGGAGATTACAAAAAACGCCAAAGGGAAGCCGATCCGCGTCAAAACGTTGGGCCAGCGCTATTATGTTGCGGCAATTGAACAGTACGACTTGACGTTCGGCATCGGCCCAGCCGGCACCGGAAAAACGTATTTGGCGGTCGTCATGGCGGTCAAGGCGTTAAAAAACGGCAGCGTCAAGCGCATCATTTTGACTCGTCCGGCCGTTGAGGCCGGAGAAAGCCTCGGCTTTTTGCCAGGCGACTTAAAAGAGAAGGTTGACCCGTATTTGCGCCCGCTGTATGATGCCTTAAACGATGTGTTGGGAGCGGAGTATACGCAGCGGTTGATTGAGCGCGGCACGATTGAAATCGCCCCACTCGCCTACATGCGCGGCCGGACGCTGGAGGATGCGTTCGTCATCCTTGACGAGGCGCAAAATACGACGCCAGCGCAAATGAAAATGTTTTTGACCCGGCTCGGCTTCGGCTCGAAGATGGTCATTACCGGCGATATTTCCCAAGTCGACTTGCCGAAAGGCGTCGAATCGGGGCTTTCGGTCGCCAAGCGCATTTTGGCCTCCATTGGCGGCATCGCCTTTGTGTTTTTGGAACAGTCGGATGTCGTTCGCCATCCGCTCGTCGCGAAAATTATTGACGCCTATGATGAGGCAGGCTTATAGAACGAGAGCGACGGGGATCGGTCTTTTCTTGCAAAGCGAGGGGAAAACCGGTGGGAAGGTTTCGTTTTTTTCTTGAGCGGACAAAAACAGTCCGCTTTGTCCGCTTTTGGCTGTTTTTGCTTTTGGCTGTTCTGTTGTTTGCCGTTTTGTATTGGCAAGTGAAGCCGCGCCAGTATGAGCTGCGCCTGTTTGACGTCGCTAAGGAAACGATCCGTTCGCCGGTGACGGTCGAGGACAAAGAGGCGACCGCCAAGCTGAAAGAAGAGGCGGCGGCGAAAGTAGCGGATGTCTATACGTTAAAAAAAGAATATGCCGAAAACCGGGTCGACCTTCTTTCCTCGCTGTTTGCCGCGATTGAAAGCGTGCAGCACGAGGCGGAGCCGGACCGCCCGCTCGGCGATATGATCGCCAAACTTGAGGAACGGCTGCCGCCGGAATGGCTTGCCTATTTGTCTGCCGCTGAATGGCAACGGCTGCTTGCCGCCTCGCCGGAGGAGCTCAAGACGGCGAAGGAAGCCGCCTTGACCGCGGTGCATGCCGTCATGAGCGAGCGCATTTCCCAAGCTGAACTTGACACGGCGCGGGCGGAAGCGGCCAAAGAGCTTGAATACGCTGCGCTGTCGCCGCCGCTTCGCGAGGCGGTCGCGAAGCTTTGCCGACAGGCGGTCATTCCGAACGTCGTCTACGATCGGGCGGCGACGGAAGAAAAACGGCGGCAGGCGATGGATGAAGTGAAGCCGGTGAAAATTTTGCAAGGGCAAGTGATCGTCGAGGAAGGACAGTTTATTACGAATGATGTTTACCGCCGGCTCGAGTTGGTCGGCTTGCTTGAGAGCGGGCGTCCGTCTTGGACCGCCGCTGGGCTTTTGGTGTTCGTTTTGTTGCTGCTTGCTCCGCTCATTTACTATTTTCGGACGGAAACGACGAATGAAAAGCTATCGCTTTATACAGCCATTTTTACGTTGATGATGACGACAATGGCGCTCATTCGCCTTCTGCCATCTAGCGGCGCTGTTTCCATCGGTTACCTTGTGCCGGCAGCGTTCGGGCCGATGCTCGTCCGCATTTTGCTCGGAGAGCGGCTCGCGATGATGACGACCATCATCGGAGCAGTGTGCGGCAGTTTGCTGTTCAATGAGGAAATTGGAACGGCCGGCGCGGTGTCGGTGTCGTTGGTTGTTTACTTTCTTGCCGGCGGCTTGGCTGGGACGTTTTGTCTGCCAAAGGAGCTGGCGAAAGCGAACATTTGGCGGGCCGGCGTGTTTGTCGCCGTGGTTAATGTCGTTTCGCTTTTTTCGCTGTTGCTGTTAAAAAGCGGCCGCTATTCGCCGACGGAAATCGGCTTGTTGGTGCTGATGGCGGCGGCCTCAGGCGTTTTTTCTGCCATTTTGACGATCGGTCTCTTGCCGGTTTTGGAGGCGGCGTTTGGCATTTTGTCGCCGCTTCGGCTCATTGAACTGTCCAATCCGAACCATCCGCTCTTGCGCAAGTTGCTCACTGAAGCACCGGGGACGTACCATCATAGCATTATGGTCGCCAATTTGGCCGAAGCGGCGTGCGAGGCGATCGGCGCCGACGGCTTGCTGGCGCGCGTCGCCTGCTACTACCATGACATCGGCAAGACGAAGCGGCCGCGCTATTTCATCGAAAATCAAATGGGCGGCAATCCGCATGACCATTTGTCGCCGCAGTTGAGCAAAAATATTATTATCGCCCATGTCGCCGACGGCGTCGCTTTGCTCCGCAAGCACCGGCTGCCGAAGGAGATCATCGACATCGCCGAACAGCACCACGGCACGACGCTGCTCAAGTATTTTTATCATAAGGCGCGCGAGCAAACCGAGTTTGTCTCGGAAGCGGAGTTTCGTTATCCCGGGCCGAAGCCGCAGACGAAAGAAGCGGCGGTCATCAATATCGCCGACAGCGTCGAAGCGGCTGTTCGCTCGCTATCCAACCCGTCGCAGGAAAAAATTGAGAAGATCGTCCGGTCGATCATCGCTGATCGCTTGCAGGACAACCAGCTGAATGAGTGCGACATTACGCTGAAGGAGTTGGAACTCGTCGCCCGTTCACTTTGCGAGACCTTAAACGGCGTCTTTCATTCGCGCATCGAATACCCAGAAGTACGAAAGGAAAAGGTGAAGCATGCATGACCATTCACATTGATTTTCTAGATGAAACGAACGAGGTGACCGCTGAGCAAATCGAGACGATCGAGCGGCTGCTCGCCGAGGCGGCGGCCCTTGAAAATGTGCCGGACGGGGCGGAGGTGAGCGTCACGTTTGTGGACAACGAACGCATCCGCGCGATGAATCGAGACTATCGTGGCAAAGATGCGCCGACCGATGTGCTTTCGTTTGCTCTTGAGGAGGAAGGGGAAGAAGAGGTTCACATCGTCGGCGCTGATATGCCGCCGGTGCTCGGCGATATCGTCATTTCGATTCCGAAGGCGAAAGAGCAGGCGGCGGCCTATGGCCATTCGTTTATGCGCGAGCTCGGGTTTTTGGCTGTGCACGGTTTTTTGCACCTGCTTGGTTACGATCATGGGACAGAAGAGGAAGAGCGCGTCATGTTCGCCAAGCAGGAAGACATCTTGGCGAGGTTCGGGTTGACAAGATAATGCGCGGCAAACGAGAGCGAGACCGGTTTGCTTGGGCGTGGGCGGGAATGAAGGCGGCGGTGAAAGAGGAAGCTCATTTGCGCTTCCACTTGGCGGCCGCTGTTGTCGTCTTTGCCGCCGGGTGGGTCGTTGGGCTGTCGCGCTGGGAGTGGATCGTGCTGCTCATGGCAGCCGGTGCGGTCATTGCGCTTGAGCTCGTCAACACGGCTATTGAGCGCGCCGTCGATTTGGCGACGGGCGAGTTTCATCCATTGGCGAAAGCGGCGAAAGACATCGCCGCCGCGGCCGTGCTCGCGGCGGCCGGATTTGCGGTTGTGATCGGCATTTTGCTGTTTTGGCCGCATCTTCGCTAAACGAACGAGAGAGAAAATTCTAATTTTTCTGTTACATTTTTATTTCAAATGATGAAATGGATGGCGTTTTTTTGTTAAAATAAAAGAAAGCAGCGTTTGCTTGCAGGAAAGGAAGAGTCACTCGTGGAGATTGAGCAGCTCATTGCCGAAGCGAAAAAAGCGCGCGAACTCGCCTACGTGCCGTACTCGAAGTTTCCAGTCGGCGCCGCGCTGTTGACGAAAGGCGGCAGTGTGTACCGCGGCTGCAACATTGAAAACGCCGCCTACAGCGTGTGCAATTGTGCGGAGCGGACCGCGTTGTTTAAGGCATATTCGGAAGGGGAGAGGGAATTCACTGCTCTTGCGGTCATCGCCGACACTCCCCGCCCGGTGCCGCCGTGCGGCGCATGCCGCCAAGTGATCGCCGAACTTTGCCCCGGCGATATGAAAGTCATTTTAGCCAACCTCAAAGGCGATGTGAAAGTCATGACAGTCAGCGAATTGCTGCCAGAAGCTTTTTCAGCGGAGGATTTGCATGCGTAAAGAAGGATACAAATCAGGATTTGTTGCCATTATCGGAAGACCGAACGTAGGAAAGTCGACGTTTTTAAACCGCGTCATCGGGCAAAAAATCGCTATTATGAGCGATAAACCGCAAACGACGCGCAATAAGATTCAAGGCGTGTACACGGACGATGACGCGCAAATCATCTTTATCGACACCCCTGGGGTGCACAAACCGAAGCATAAGCTCGGCGACTTTATGATGAAAGTGGCGCTCAATGCGCTTCGCGAAGTCGATTTGATTTTGTTTATGGTCAATGCCGAGGAAGGATTTGGGCGCGGTGAGGCGTTCATCATCGAACGGCTGAAAGAAGTGGACACCCCAGTGTTTTTAGTCATCAATAAGATCGACCGCGTCCATCCGGATGAATTGTTGCCGCTCATTGACCGATACAAAGATTTGCACCCGTTTGCTGAAATCGTGCCGATTTCGGCGCTTGAAGGGAACAATGTCGACCGCCTGCTTGAGCAAATTAAAGAGCGGCTGCCGGAAGGGCCGCAATATTATCCGCCGGACCAGATCACTGACCATCCGGAGCAGTTTATCATCGCCGAGCTCATTCGCGAGAAAGCGCTTCACTTAACGCGCGAGGAAGTTCCGCACTCGATTGCTGTCGTCGTCGAACGCATCGAGCGGCGCGAAGGGTCGCCAACGGTGTACATTAGCGCGGTGATCGTTGTGGAGCGCGATTCGCAAAAAGGAATCATCATCGGCAAGCAAGGCCGGATGCTGAAGGAAATCGGACAGCGGGCGCGCGCTGACATCGAAGCGCTACTTGGGTCAAGAGTGTTTTTGGAACTGTGGGTCAAAGTGCAAAAAGACTGGCGCAACCGCCTTTCGCAGCTGCGTGATTTCGGGTTCCGTGAAGACGAGTATTGACGGTTAGAAAATTTTACGCGACATAAACCGTTTTTGTCTGAGCCAAGCTATAGGTAGACCACCAATACGCAATGCCTGCAGGCGGAAAGAGGTGTCATTCCATGCTTGAGTTTACGTGGAAGTTGTTTAGCCAAACAGGCAATATCGACACGTACCTCCTATTTAAAGAGTTGGAACGAGAGCAACAGTTTGGCGGTGAAGAGCAAAACGCTGAACAGAAAGAAATCGACCAGCCGATCTCGTAGCATCGTTGTTGGTAGAAGAGGTGGTGATGGGATGTTCGAAACGTGCGAAGCGATCGTCATGCGGACGGTCGATTATGGCGAAACAAATAAAATTGTCACATTGTTTACCCGAGAATGGGGAAAGGTGGCTGCGATGGCAAGGGGAGCGAAAAAGCCAAGCAGCCGCCTTTCTGCTGTTACGCAGCCGCTCTCATACGGCCATTATGTCATCCGCCGCAGCCGCGGCGTCGGCGTTCTTCACCAAGGAGAGCTCATCGACTCGATGCGGGCGCTGCGCGAAGATTTGTTTGTCGCCGCCTATGCGGCGTATATTGTTGAGCTCACCGACAAAAGCACGGAAGAGCAAAAGCGCAATCCGTACTTGTTTGAGCTTCTTTTGCAGACATTACAATATATGAGCGAAGGCCGCGATTTAGAGATTTTGACGTTCATTTACGAAATGAAAATGCTTGCAGTGCTTGGCATTCCGCCGGTACTGGACCGTTGCGCCCGCTGCGGGGCGACGGAAGGGCGCTTCTCGTTTTCCGTCAAGGAGGCGGGCTTCCTTTGCCATCGCTGCGAGGCGTCCGATCCGCATCGGTTCCCGCTCTCTCCGGCTACCGCCCGGCTGTTGCGCCTCTTTTTTCATATGGATCTCGCTCGGCTTGGGTCCATATCGGTGAAAGAAAGTACAAAGATGGAGCTGGGCGCCGTATTGTCCGCCTATTATGATGAATATGCCGGCCTGTCGCTGAAGACGAAGCGTTTTTTGCAGCAAATCGGTGAACTGAAAGACAAGCTCAGCCCCGACGAGGGGCAGGGAGCATCATTTTCATTGTGAATGGGGCGTGTAGTATAATATAAATGAGAGTGATAGCGTGTGGGACCTTTTTTGGCAAGGTGGTGAACGACAATCGAACTAAATAAACGCCAAGAGCAGATTTTGCAAATTGTGAAAGACTACGGGCCGATCACCGGAGAAAGCATCGCTGAGAAACTGAACTTGACGAGGGCGACGCTGCGGCCGGATTTGGCCATCTTGACGATGGCTGGCTACTTGGAAGCGCGACCGCGCGTCGGCTATTTCTATACGGGAAAAACCGGCAAGCAGCTGTTCGCCGATAAAATGAAAAAGATGAAAGTCGAGGATTACCAATCGATTCCGGTCGTCGTCAATGAGAATGTGAGCGTCTATGATGCGATCGTCACGATGTTTCTAGAGGACGTCGGCACGCTGTTTGTCGTCGATGACGAGTCGCTGCTTGTCGGCGTGCTGTCGCGCAAAGATTTGTTGCGCGCAAGCCTTGGCAAGCAGGAACTGACGGCGATCCCGGTCAATATTATTATGACGCGGATGCCGAACATCGCCGTTTGCTATAAGGACGACCCGCTCATTGACGTGGCTGAACAGCTGATTGAAAAACAGATCGATGCCATGCCGGTCGTGCGCAAAACGGAGAAAGGATATGAAGTGATCGGCCGTATTACGAAAACGAATATAACGAAAGCATTCGTGTCGCTAGCCAAAGAGGACTAATCCAAACAAAGGAGGAGAAGAATGAACCAGCGCCTTGTTTACGTCGTATCCGATTCCGGCGGGGAAACGGCCGAGCTTGTCGTCAAAGCGGCGGCCAGCCAGTTTCACGCCTCGCCGATTCAAGTGAAACGCGTTCCGTATGTGGAAGATAAAACGACATTGGCTGAAGTCGTCGCCTTAGCGAAAATGAACCGCGCCATTATCGCGTTTACGCTCGTTGTTCCGGAAATGCGGGAATTTTTGCTCGCCGAAGCGGCGCGCGAAGGGGTCGTCGCTTACGATATCATCGGTCCGCTCATTGAAAAGATGAGCGATTTATTCCAGCTGACGCCAAGGTATGAGCCGGGCCAAGTGCGCGTGCTTGACGAAGATTACTTCAAAAAGATCGAAGCGATCGAATTTGCCGTCAAATACGATGACGGACGCGACCCGCGCGGCATCTTGCGCGCCGATATCGTGCTCATCGGTGTATCGCGCACATCGAAAACGCCGCTATCGCAATATTTGGCGCATAAGCGGCTGAAGGTGGCGAATGTGCCGATCGTTCCGGAGGTTGAGCCGCCCGAGCAGCTGTTTCAAGTCGGTCCGGGCAAATGCTTCGGTTTGAAAATCAGTCCGGATAAACTGCTTTCGATCCGCCGTGAGCGGCTGAAATCGCTCGGCCTGAACGACCAGGCGATTTACGCCAATATGGATCGAATCAAAGAGGAGCTCGCTTATTTTGATGAAGTCGTCAAAAAAATCGGCTGCGACGTCATCGATGTGACGAACAAGGCGGTCGAAGAGACGGCGAGCATCATTATGAAAAAGTTGAAGCGCTAGCATCGCCTCATCCGCACGATTTCTTGATAGGAGTCGTGCGTTTTCTTATGGCATACTGCCGCGACTTATATTATAATAAAAAATTGTGAGAAAAATGCCCTATATAGGTTTAGAGCGGCCATGAGACGAGTAAACTATTTATAGCCGCTTGTCAAGGAGAACGAAAAAAAGATTTTCGACAAAGTTGTTAATCATTCGGCAAAAAAGCAGGATTTTTTTGCGATGGTGTAGAATAATAGGGGGTGTAAGGCAGCCCTTGCTTTAAGAGCACGGTCATCTGCTGCACAAGATCGTCAAGAAAAAAGTGAAATTTTCTTTTTCTTGCTGAAATATAATATACCGAAGCGCATCTTCGAGATGCACCGCTCTGATGAATCTTTGTCCAGACGGCGGGCTGAGGGCGGGAAGCGGATGATCGAGCCAGCCGACTTTACGGGCAAGGGGGCGAAACGAACGTTTTGAAAAAATTTGTCGAAATGGAAAGGAAAATCGGCTTGCTGCCGAGAATAAATACGATACGGGGTTGTTCGTATGGGACATCGCATTCCCGAGGAAACGATTGAAGCCATCCGCCGCGGCGTTGACATCGTTGACGTCATTGGCGAATACGTTCAGTTGAAAAAGCAAGGCCGCAACTATTTTGGCTTATGCCCGTTTCATGGAGAAAAGACGCCATCGTTTTCCGTTTCCCCAGAAAAGCAAATTTTCCACTGCTTCGGCTGCGGGGCAGGGGGGAATGCCTTTACGTTTTTAATGGATATCGAAGGCATTCCGTTTGTGGAAGCGGCGAAACGTCTTGCGGCCAAAGCAGGGATCGACTTGTCCGCCTATGAGCTGGACAGCCGCGGGAGTGATGGCAGCCGAGCCGACGAGGCGAAGGCGATGGTCGAAGCACACACGTTGTTGAAACGATTTTACCATCATTTGCTTGTCCATACAAAAGAAGGACAAGCCGCGCTCGATTATTTGCAGGCGCGCGGGTGGACAAAAGAAACGATCGACCGATTTGAAATCGGCTATGCGCCGGATGTTCCTGATGCCGCCGTCAAGCTGCTGGAGAGCCGTTCGTTTCCGTTGGTGTTGATGGAAAAGGCGGGCTTGTTGGTGAAAAAAGAAGACGGGCGATACGTCGACCGCTTCCGGAATCGGATTATGTTTCCGATCCATGATCATCGCGGCGAGACGGTTGGTTTTTCCGGCCGTCTGCTCGGCGACGGGCAACCAAAGTACATGAACAGCCCAGAAACGCCGATTTTCCGCAAAGGCACGCTTTTATATTTCTTTCATGAGGCGCGCGTGCCGATCCGCAAACGTCAAGAGGCGCTGCTCGTTGAAGGGTTTGCCGACGTCATCTCTGCCGTGCAGGCCGGCGTTGACTATGTGGTGGCAACGATGGGAACGTCGCTGACCGAGGAGCAGGCACGCATTTTGCGCCGCCATGCTGAAACGGTCACGATTTGCTATGACGGCGACAGCGCCGGAACGGAAGCCGCCTGGCGCGCCGCCGAACAATTGAGCGCGTTCGGGTGCCGCGTGAAGGTAGCGTCGCTCCCGGACGGGCTGGATCCAGATGAATATATACGCACTGGCGGCGCCGGCCGTTTTGCTGAAGAGATCGCCGCCGCCCGGCCGCTCATGGCGTTTAAAATGGACTATTTGCGGCGGAGAAAAAATTTGCAGGAAGAAGGCGACCGGCTCCGTTATATCGAGGAAGCGCTCCGAGAAATCAGCAAGCTGTCGAGCCCGGTGGAAAAAGATTATTATATGCGCCAGCTTGCGGATGAGTTTTCGCTGTCGCTCTCCGCGCTTTACGAACAGTTGTCCCGCTCCAAGCCGGAACAGCCAAAACCGCAGGTGAACGACGGCGGAAAACCGGCCCAGCCGGCATTGACGAAAAAATTGCTTCCGGCCTTTCAAAATGCTGAGCGGTTGCTGCTTGCCCATATGATGCGGAGCCGCGAGGTGGCGCTCTTTGTTCAGGAGCAGGTCGGCGGCCGATTTAATATCGAAGAGCATCGGGCGTTGGCTGCTTACATTTACGCCTTTTACGAAGAGGGGCATGAAGCCGACCCCAGCGCGCTCATGTCTCGGCTTCCCGACGAGTTGCGGACGCTGGCGAGCGAGCTGTCGCTTTTGTTGGTCGCCGACGACGTTTCCGAGCGGGAGCTTGCCGATTGCATTCGGCATGTGTTGAATCGCCCGAAATGGTTAATGCTAAAGGAAAAAGAGCAAGAAAAGACGGAAGCGGAGCGAAGAAAAGACTTTTTGACGGCTGCCCGCATCGCGAAAGAGATGATTGAGATGAAAAAAATGTTATCTTCTTCATAACATGGTGGTATGAGTTTTTAAAGGAGGTAATGAAATGGCTGAAAAACCAGCCCAATCAAAGCAGGCTGAAGCTGCCGGCGAATCGCTTGAACAGGTGAAAGAGCAGCTCGCTGAGCTCGGCAAAAAGCGGGGGATTCTCACCTACGAGGAAATCGCTGAGCGGTTGTCCGGCTTTGATTTGGACTCCGACCAGATGGATGAGTATTATGAATACCTCGCTGAGCAGGGCATTGAAGTGATCAGCGAATCCGACCTTGAGGCCGATCCGGACATCGACGACTTGGCCAAAGAGGAAGAATTCGACTTAAACGACTTGTCCGTTCCTCCCGGCGTCAAAATCAATGACCCGGTGCGCATGTACTTAAAGGAGATCGGCCGCGTTCCGCTGTTGTCGGCGGAAGAAGAAATCGAGCTGGCGAAACGGATCGAGCAAGGCGATGAAGAAGCGAAACGCCGGCTGACGGAAGCGAACCTCCGCCTTGTCGTCAGCATCGCCAAACGGTATGTCGGCCGCGGCATGCTCTTTCTCGACTTGATTCAAGAAGGGAACATGGGGCTGATCAAGGCGGTCGAAAAGTTTGACTATCGGAAAGGCTACAAGTTCAGCACGTACGCGACGTGGTGGATCCGCCAAGCCATCACAAGGGCGATCGCCGATCAGGCGCGGACGATCCGCATCCCGGTTCATATGGTCGAAACGATCAATAAACTGATCCGCGTCCAACGGCAATTGCTCCAAGACCTCGGGCGCGAACCAACGCCGGAAGAAATCGCCGAGGAAATGGATTTGACGCCGGAAAAAGTGCGGGAAATTTTGAAAATCGCCCAAGAACCGGTGTCGCTCGAGACGCCGATCGGCGAGGAAGATGACTCGCATCTTGGCGATTTCATCGAAGACCAAGACGCGACATCGCCATCCGAGCACGCTGCTTACGAGCTGTTGAAAGAGCAGCTCGAAGATGTGCTTGATACGCTGACGGATCGCGAGGAAAATGTGCTGCGTCTCCGCTTCGGGCTTGACGACGGACGGACGCGGACGCTCGAAGAAGTTGGCAAAGTGTTCGGCGTGACGCGCGAACGCATCCGTCAAATTGAAGCCAAAGCGTTGCGCAAGCTGCGCCATCCAAGCCGCAGCAAACGGCTGAAAGACTTTTTAGAGTGACCGTTTTGTTCAATAGTTTACTTCTTCGGAAGTAAACTATTTTTTCTTTCTTTTGTGAAAGGTGGTCTATCTATGAATCGGCAACGACGGGAAACGATCATCCAAGAAATCAAATATTGGAAACGTTCGCGCCTTCTGCCGGAACATTATTGCGACTATTTGCTCGCGCTGTACACGGAAGGCGGTGCCCGTTCGCGCGGCCGACGGTGGCGCAGCCCGCTCGCCGCTGGCCTCTGTTTATTGCTTCCAGCCGTTGCTCTTGTCATTTATTTTACTGAATTGTCATTCGTTTTGCAAACGCTCCTTTTCGCCCTTTTTTTGGCTGTCTGTTTGTTCTTTTGTTGGCGGTGGCGGAACGAGCGAGAGCTCCTTCACTTTCCGCTCATCGGGAGCGCCTGGATTTTGCTTGTAGCGGCAATTGCCGGAAGCGAGCAGTATTTTCCCGGGCAAACGGGTGCGCTGGCGGCTGTGGTGCTCGGAAACTGCGTCCTCTGGTTTGTTGTCGGCCACCTGCTTCGCCTTCGTTACTTTTCGCTCGCCGCCGTCAGCGGGGCGCTGCTTGTAGCCGCCGTCGCCTTGTGGCGCTGAGGCGTGTTGTTTTCATTTTGGCAACTTAGGGCTTTTCCTTGTCCATTATTTACAGTAAAATAAAATTGTTTGCAGCGTTCTTCATCATACATAAGGGAGGTAAAAGAGATGAACCGCAATCCGCTCATCCCGTTTTTCATCATCATGGCATTCGGGATTGTGCTGACGTTCGTCTTGTCGTTTAAAGGGCTAGGCGATGCGAAGGAAATGGCCGAAGAGAAAAAAGGCGGCGAAAAAACAGAACAAGCCGCGGAATTCAATCCAGAGCAGTTTTATCAACAAACGTGTGTAAGTTGCCACGGCCAAAACTATGAAGGCGGGGTCGGCCCGTCGTTAAAAGGAGTCGGCGGACGGTTATCGGCGGATCAAATTAAAGACGTTCTCCAAAACGGCCGCGGCGGCATGCCGGGCGGGCTGGTGCCAGCCGAAAACCTCGACGCGATGGCGAAATGGCTGTCCAGCCTTAAATAACGGCAAGCAACATCCCTTTGCTTTTGGCAGAGGGATGTTTTGTTTAGTACAATAGAGGCGCGCGACCTTGAGAACAGGAAAGGAGGCAGGAGCGGACCGCCTTCGCCCTGCGGCGGAAAGAAGGTGGGGTGCACCAAAGGAGTCATGAACGAATTTCGCCTATCAAAACGGTTGGAAACAGTCGCTTCCTTCATCCCGAAAGGAGCAGTGCTCGCCGATATCGGGTCGGATCATGCGTATTTGCCTTGCTATGCCTGTTTGCACGGCTACGCATCAAAAGCCATCGCCGGCGAGGTCGCTGACGGGCCGCTCCGCTCAGCGCAGCAGCAAGTCGAGAAGTCCGGGCTTTCCCATCTCATTTCCGTGCGCAAAGGGGACGGGCTTTCGGTCCTTGCCCCAGGGGAGGCGGACTGCATCACGATCGCCGGCATGGGTGGGGCGCTTATCGCCCGCATTTTGGGCGACGGAAAGGAAAAGCTTGCCGGTGTCAAACGGCTCATTTTGCAACCGAACATCGGCGCAGAACTTGTTCGCCGTTGGCTTCTTGATCATGGATGGGAGCTCGTGGCTGAGCGCATTTTGAAAGAAGATGGGCAAATTTACGAAGTGCTCGTCGCCGAGCCCGGCGACCCCCGACGGCCGTATCGCCATCTCGAGGCGGAGCTGCTCCTCGGACCGTTTTTGCGCCGGGAAAACAGCGTGGTGTTCCGCGAAAAATGGCGGCGCGAGATTGAAAATTGGAGGCGGATCATCGCTGATTTGACGGCCAAAGGGCAAAGCGAAGCGGCCGAGCGGAAAAAGCGCGAGCTGGAGAGAAAAGTTCGATTGGTGGAGGAGGTGTTGCTATGAGCCGCGTTCCGTACGGTTATGAAATCATTCAGCTTCTTGAGCAGCTTGCTCCGAAACAGTTGGCGATGGAAGGGGATCGGATCGGTCTGCAAATCGGGACGCTAAACAAGCCGGTCAAAAAAGTGATGATCGCTCTTGATGTGCTCGAAGATGTCGTTGTCGAAGCGATCGATCAGCAAGTGGATTTAATCATCGCCCACCACCCGCCGCTGTACCGCCCGCTGAAGCAGCTGCTGACTGATGATGGGCACGGGCGGATGATCGCCGCGTGCGTCAAGCATGACATTGCGGTGTACGCCGCCCATACGAATTTGGATGTGGCCGATGGCGGTCTGAACGATTGGCTTGCCGAGGCGCTCGGCTTAAACGACACGACCGTGCTTGTGCCGACGTATACCGAACCGTTGAAAAAGCTCGTTGTCTATGTGCCGGTGACGCATGCTGAGGTGGTGCGGAAGGCCTTAGGCGATGCCGGCGCCGGGCATATTGGCCGCTACAGCCATTGCACGTTCAACAGCCGCGGCGTCGGCACGTTTTTGCCGGAGGAAGGGGCGCGGCCGTTCATCGGCGAGCAAGGGCGGCTCGAGGAAGTTGAGGAAGTGCGCATCGAAACGATCATGCCGGCCTCTCTTGAACGGCAAGTGATTCAGGCGATGCTGTCTGTTCATCCGTATGAGGAAGTGGCATATGATATCTATCCGCTTGACAACGGAGGCCGCCGCTTCGGGCTCGGGCGCATTGGCCGGCTGCCGCAGCCGGTGACGCTTGGCGCTTTCGCCGAGCAGGTGAAAACGGCGTTTTCCGTTCCGGCGGTGCGCGTCGTGGGCCGACTCGATGATCTCGTGCAAACGGTCGCGGTGCTCGGCGGGGATGGGAATAAGTTTGTCGCCGCCGCCGCATCGGCCGGGGCGGACGTATACGTGACAGGGGATGTGTATTACCACACCGCCCATGACGCCCAAGCGCTCGGCCTTCACATCATTGATCCGGGACATAATGTAGAAAAAATCATGAAAGAAGGCGTAGCCCGTTACTTAACCGCTGAGCTCGCGAAACGTCAATGGGAGGCGGAAGTGATCGCTTCCAGCGTCCATACCGATCCGTTTCAGTTCGTATGAACGGCCAACGAAAAAGGCTGTCCTGGATGAGCGGTTCAACCGTTTGTCCAAGACAGCCTCTCTTTATGGACGAAACAACCGTCACTCTTCTTTCTTTGTTTTCACTTTCGGCAAGATTTTTTGCAGCGGCACTTTCCGTTCCCGCTTCCATGTCGATGGGTCGTTCGGGTCAAACTGCTCCAAAAAATCGATCACTTCTTTCGTAATCGGCGTCGGGGTGGAAGCGCCGGCGGTGACAGCGACTTTTTTCGCATCTTTAATCCAGTTGATGTCGATTTCCGTCACATCAGCGACGCGATACGCCTTCGTGCCGGCGATCTCTTCCGATACTTGGGCGAGGCGGTTCGAGTTGTTGCTGCGCGGGTCGCCGACGACGATCGTCACATCGGCTTCCTTCGCCTGCTCAGCGACCGCCTCTTGTCGAAGCTGGGTGGCGAGGCAAATTTCTTTATGCATTTCCACGTGCGGGTATTTTTCTTTCACTTTCGCCATGATGTCGGCGACGTCCCATTGGCTCATCGTCGTCTGGTTCGTCACCATGATGCGCTCATTGTGAATGGACAGCCGTTCGACATCATCGATGGTTTCCACAAGATGGATTCTTTCCGGATTGATGCCGACCGCTCCTTCCGGTTCCGGGTGTCCTTTTTTGCCGATATAGATGATATCGTAGCCATCGGCGAGTTTTTGTTCGATGAGCCGATGCGTTTTTGTCACATCTGGGCATGTCGCATCAATCGTGACAAGTCCCTTTTCGAGCGCTCGTTTTTTCACTTCCGGTGAGACGCCATGGGCAGTGAAAATGACGGTGCCACGATCGATTTTTTCCAAAATTTCCAAACGGTTTTCACCATCGAGCGTGATGATGCCTTCTTCGGCAAACGCATCCGTGACGTGCTTGTTATGGACGATCATGCCGAGAATGTAAATCGGACGCGGCAAAGATGGGTCCAACGCCGCGTTGCGGGCGATGACCATCGCATCGACCACCCCGTAGCAATACCCGCGCGGGGTAATTTTAATCACTTCCATCATATTCCCTCCCTGCCGCCGGTTGTGCGGCGGTTGTTCACCTTCCATTATATCGGAGCACCGGGGAGAAGACAAAGAATAACCGCCCTAAACAGCAGGTGCGCTAGGGCGGGGAAAGAAACTAGATATACAGTTTCGGCTTGGACGGCTTCGGGGCGGCCGGTGCTTCTTTTTCTTGCGGCTCTTCGCGCTTTGCCTGCGGAACGGAGCGTTTTTTTGGCGCCTGAGCGGCCGGCTTTTGTTTCGTTTCGTTGGCCGGTGCGCTTTCCGACGTTGTTTCGCCTTCCCCTTCGTCGGCCGGTTTCAACTCGCGGAAAATGCGGATCATCGCCGGAAGATTGCGGATGAGCGGTCCATACTGTTGCACCATCGGCATGACGTTTTGTGCGATGCCAAGCATTTTTTGCAAGTTGTTTAACATACCAACCAAACCGCCGCCCGTGTTGGATGCGGCGGTGTTAGCGGCGTTGGGCAGCAACGGCAGCCCCCACGGAGACGATGCAGCAGCCGGCGGCTGCCCGCGCGAAAACAAGCGGGCCAAGAAGCCACCGGGGCCGCTGGGGCGGAAAGGCGGCGCCGGCATGCGGGCGAACGGGGCTGGCGGCCTTCCGGCAAACGGAGAAGGCATCATCGGGGGCCGACTGTATCTCATAGCAGCTTCCTCCTTTCGGTCGTGCGGATGAACGAATGTCCTCCTTTCTACAATATGCGGGCAAGGCGGGAAAGGTTTGTTGCAGGATCGTCTTTAGTTGCGGCAGGGGGCAGCGATTCGCTATAATGGTGAAGCGGACGAAGCGGTGCCCATATGCCATTTGAAACGTTAACGTTTACGCTCTTTTATGGAGCCAGCCGGTATTTGATCGACTGTCGGGTGACCGAACAATACCGCTTCCAGACCGATGCATGGATTTGTGAAACGGTTGGTTGTTCCGTCTTCCGTCGCGTCAAAGCTTGCCGCCGACAGTCGGAAAAATAGACGGCACGCTTTTGGGCCAACGAGATGGGAAACCTTCCAGTTTCATTTATCATCCTAAACCGAGAAGACCCCCACTTCCACGCGTGAGCGTAAGTGGGTGATGAATCGGTATTCGCCATCGATCTCCCTCTTGCCTTCAACGAACAAAAGGTGTAGAATAGACAATAGAACAAATGTTCTATGCGGAAGGAGGGAAGGTCATGCACAAAGCCTACCGCTTTCGGCTGTATCCCACCCGAACACAAGCGGAACGGATCCGTCAAACGATCGGATGTTGCCGGTTTGTGTATAATCACTTTTTGGCCGAATGGAATCAGGCGTATGAAACCACCGGAAGAGGACTCGGCTACAACGAGTGCTCCAAGCGGTTGACCGCATTGAAGCAAACTCTCCCGTGGCTGAAGGCGCCGGATTCGACCGCCTTGCAAAACGCGTTGCAACAGTTGGACGAGGCGTTTGACCGATTCTTCGATGGAATCGCGAACGCTCCCCGCTTCAAAAGCAAAAAACACCCGAATCAATCGTACACCGCCCAGTGCAACTACCCAAAGAAAAGGCGTCCATCCATCGAGGTAGATGGCCATCGCTTGAAGCTCCCGAAGCTTGGATGGGTGAAGTTTGCCAAAAGCCGTGAGGTGGAAGGCCGCATTCTCTCCGCCACCGTTCGCCGAAACCGAACGGGGAAGTATTTCGTCTCCATCTTGGTGGAAACGGAAATCCCTCCATGGCCGGCAACGGACAAGCAAGTGGGCGTCGATTTGGGATTGAAACATATGGTGGTTCTTTCCACAGGCGAGAAGATCGAACACCCCCAGTATTGGCGCCGATACGAAGAGAAGCTGGCCTATTGGCAGCGGGTGATGTCCGCCGGAAGCCGGGTGGTTCGAACTGGCAGAAAGCCCGCTTGAGGGTGGCCAGGCTTCATGAGAAAATCGCCAACTGCCGGAACGATTTCCTGCACAGGAGTCCACCCGCCTCATCCGCGAAAACCAAGTGGTGTGCGTGGAGGACTTGCGCGTCAAGAACATGCAGAAGAATCACAAGCTGGCCAAACGCATTTCCGATTCCGCGTGGGGGCGTTTTCTCAAGATGCTTGAGTATAAAGCGAAATGGTACGGGCGGACGGTGGTCCGTGTCGCGAGCACCTTCCCATCGAGCCAATTGTGCTCGTGCTGCGGGCATCGGCAGATTGAGGTGAAATCGCTCGACATCCGCGAGTGGGTGTGCCCGAACTGCGGAGCCGAACACGATCGGGACGAGAACGCCGCCCGAACTATTTTGCAGGAAGGGCTTCGTTTGCTGTCTTTGTAAGGCAGTCGAACCGTGGGACGCACGGGGATGGCTTGGTTCATAGCCTGCCGTGGGGCGGGTGTTCCCAAGAATCTCCCACCTCTAAGCGTTAGCGTAGGTGGGAGAGCGTTCAAAGAAGGGAGTGGTGCTTGATGACAGAAACGCAGTTCACTCGTTTTCCATTTCAACCGTTTATCATCGAAGCGATCAAGACGCTTCGTTTTTATAAACCGACGGAAATTCAAGAGCGCATCATTCCGGGGGCGCTGCGCGGCGAAAGCATGGTCGGCCAATCGCAAACCGGAACGGGAAAAACACATGCGTACTTATTGCCGATCATTGAAAAAATCAAACCGGAACGCGCCGAAGTGCAAGCCGTCATCACGGCGCCGACGCGCGAGTTAGCGACGCAAATTTATCACGAAACGCTGAAAATTACGAAGTTTTGCCCGAAAGATCGGATGATCGTCGCCCGTTGCTTGATCGGCGGGACGGATAAGCAAAAAGCGCTCGAAAAGCTCAACGTGCAGCCGCATATTGTCATCGGCACGCCGGGGCGCATCAACGATTTCATCCGCGAGCAGGCGCTTGATGTGCATACGGCCCACATCCTTGTCGTCGATGAAGCCGACTTGATGCTCGATATGGGCTTTATCACTGATGTCGACCAAATCGCTGCCCGGATGCCGAAAGACTTGCAAATGCTCGTCTTTTCAGCGACGATTCCAGAAAAGCTGAAGCCGTTTTTGAAAAAATATATGGAAAACCCGACCTTTGTCCACGTCGACCCGAAACAGACGGCGAACGAAAACATCGAACATGTGCTCATCCCGCTGCGCGGACGAGAGAAAACAAAACTTCTTCATGATGTGCTCATCAGCTACAACCCGTATTTGGCCATCGTATTTGTCAACACAAGGAAAATGGCTGATGAGGTCGCCGACCGTCTCGCTGAACAAGGGGTGAAAGTCGGCGTGTTGCACGGCGATTTGACGCCGCGCGAGCGGAGAAAGATGATGAATCTCATCCGCGATTTGGAATTTCAATATGTCGTAGCCACTGATTTGGCGGCGCGCGGCATCGATATTGAAGGCGTCAGTCATGTCATCAACTACGAGCTGCCTGATGATCTGCAGTTTTATATTCACCGCGCCGGACGGACGGCGCGCGCCGGCTATAGCGGCATTGCGGCGACGATTTACGAGCCGTCTGACCAAGATGCGATTGCCAGGTTGGAAAAAATGGGCATTTCGTTTGTCCACCGTGATCTCGTACGCGGCGAATGGAAGGAGCTGCCGCCGTGGAACCGGCGGAGCAAGCGGGCAGGCGAAAAAGACGACGAACTGGCGCTGCTTTTCGCCAAACTGAAAAAAGCGAAACCGGTGAAGCCGGGCTACAAAAAAAAGCTGCGCGCGGAGCTGGAGAAGAAGAAAAAGCGGCTTGGCCGCTTCAAAAAATCATAATAGCCGTCCGCCTTCAACGCAAAGAAAAGGGAGAGAAGAACATGTTAAAAATCGGTTCACACGTTTCAATGAGCGGAAAGAAAATGCTGCTGGCCGCCAGTGAAGAAGCGGCCTCCTACGGAGCGAACACGTTTATGATTTACACCGGGGCGCCGCAAAACACAAGGCGCAAGTCGATTGAAGAGCTCAACATCGAAGCCGGGCGCAAGCATATGCAAGCGCACGGCATCGAAGAGATTGTCGTCCACGCCCCGTATATCATCAATATCGGCAATACGACCAATCTCGATACGTTTTCGCTAGGCGTCGACTTTTTGCACGCGGAAATCGAGCGGACGGAAGCGATTGGAGCAAAACAGCTCGTGCTGCACCCAGGCGCTCATGTCGGCGCGGGGGTGGAAGCCGGACTTCGGCAAATTATTCGCGGACTGAATGAAGTGTTGACGCGCGAGCAGACGGTTGAAATCGCCCTAGAAACGATGGCCGGCAAAGGGTCGGAATGCGGGCGAACGTTTGAGGAGCTCGCGTACATTATCGACGGCGTCGCCTATAATGACAAGCTGTCCGTTTGCTTTGATACGTGCCATACGCATGACGCCGGCTATGACATCGTCAACGATTTTGACGGCGTCCTTGAGGAGTTTGACCGGATCATCGGCCTCGGGCGGCTGAAAGTACTGCACATCAACGACAGCAAAAACCCGCGCGGCAGCCGGAAAGACCGCCATGAAAACATCGGTTTCGGCCATATCGGGTTTGCTGCGCTCAACTATATCGTCCATCACCCGCAGCTTGAGGATATTCCGAAAATTTTAGAAACCCCATACGTGGGCGAAGACAAAAACAACAAAAAACCACCGTACAAATACGAAATCGCCATGCTGCGGGCGCAGTCGTTCGATGATCAGTTGCTTGAAAAAATCACCGCTGGGGCGGAATGAAAAAAGGGCTATGCGCCCTTTTATTTTTTTTGCACGAATTTCAAAAATAGCTCGTTCGCCTTTCGAGCGATGTCCGGCGAAGTGATTTTCGCTAACTCTCGCACCCATTTTTTCCGCTCCTCGGGGTCAAAGACGTTAATGTCGTTCGTCCGGGCGAGATGAAGAATTTGTTTCGCTTGGCTGACCGTGATGGGCAAGCCGTACTCTCGGCTGTACGCAACGAGTTCTTCCGGGGTGATCGTTTTTAATTTTTGCTTGACAAGCTGTTGGTAAATGTTCATAGCAGCCGCCTCCTTGCTTCTGTTCCATCATATGACGTGAATGGAAAAGGCGTGTATGGTATAATAGAAAAAAGCAAAAAGGGAAAGGGTGGTAGTTTGGCGCCAAAACAGCATAAAAAAGAACCGCTAGGCCATGTGATGTATCGAGTGTTGATGATCGCCATCGGCGCCTCTTTGGCGGCGTTTGCCATCGAGCGGCTGCTCGTTCCGAACAAAATGATCGACGGCGGCATCATTGGCATATCGCTGATTCTTGACTACTTGACTCCGGACGAATGGCGGCTGCTCAATTTCGCCACGCTCGTCATCCTCTTAAACGCCCCGTTCATGTATTTCGGCTACAAGCAAATCGGGAAAACGTTCATGCTGTCAACGATTTTAGGCGTCGTCATCCTCGGCGTCACCGAACGGCTGTTTCACCATTTTTCCCCGCTGACAACCGAGCCGATTTTAGCCACCGTTTTTGGCGGGTTGTCGCTCGGGCTTGGCGTCGGATTGGTCATCCGTCATGGCGGATCGCTCGATGGGACGGAAATTTTAGGGATTTTGATGACGAAAAGAATCCCGTTTTCGGTCGGCGAGTTCGTCATGTTTGTCAACGTCTTTATTTTTGGCTGGGCGGCGTTTGTGTTTGGCCTCGAGCCGGCAATGTATTCGGTGATGACGTACTACATCGCCTCAAAAACGATCGATGCGGTCATTGAAGGGCTTGACGAGACGCGGGCGGCCTTTATTGTGACCGATCATTATGAGGAAATTTCCGACGCCATTTTGCACCGGCTCGGCCGCGGGACGACAAAATTGCTCGGCAAAGGCGGATATACGGACGAGCAAAAGGAAATCATTTATGCAGTCGTCACGCGCTTGGAAGTGACAAAACTAAAATCGATCGTCAATGAAATCGACCCGGATGCGTTCATCACCATTATGCCGACGCATGAAGTGCGCGGGGCCCGCTTTAAATCAGCGATTCATTGAGGTTTACAAAACGCCGATGGTGGGGTATACTTGCATTAGGAAGGTAAATCGGAATGATTCTGAATTATCAAGGGAGAACAGCCATGGAAAATGGGCTTGTTGTGCAAATCGAGGATGTGTCGTTCCGCTATGAAAAAGAGAACGTGCTTGAGCATGTCAGTTTAACGGTGCCGAGAGGGGCGTTTTTAGGATTGGTCGGCCCGAACGGCTCGGGAAAATCGACGCTGCTTAAATGTGTGCTTGGTTTGTTAAAACCGAACAGCGGCCGCATTTTCTTGTTCGGCGAGCCGATCGAATCATTTCGCGAATGGCATCGGATCGGTTTCGTGTCGCAAAAAGCGAACAGCTTCAACCGCAGCTTTCCGGCGACGGTTGAGGAAGTGGCGGCGAGCGGATTGGTGGCCAAACGCGGCTTGTTTCGGCCGCTGACACACGAAGACCGCCGGACGGTCGAAGCAGCGCTCGCGGCCGTTGGGCTAAGCGGCCTGGCAAAGCGCAATATCGCGGAGCTGTCCGGCGGCCAGCAACAGCGGGTGTTTATCGCCCGCGCGTTGGCGAGCAAGCCGGATTTGCTCATTTTAGACGAGCCGACGGTCGGCGTGGACGCCCGCCATGTGCACGAGTTTTACGAGCTGCTTGGCGATTTGAACCGCCGCGGCTTAACGCTCATCTTAGTGACGCATGACATCGGGACGATCACGGACCGGGTGACCGATATCGCCTGCTTAAACAAGCGTCTCTATTTCCATGGAAAGGCGGAAGAGTTCGAACATCTTGGCAACGAGGCGATTTCGCAGTTTTATGGTCATCCGCTCCACGTTCTCTCTCACGAGCATTAACGGGCGGAACGAAACGATGACGGTGGAGGAATGACACGTGTGGGAAGCCATTTGGCAATACGAATTTTTGCGCAATGCGTTTGTTGCCGGCGTTTTGACCGGTTTTGCGGCGCCATTGCTCGGTGTCTTTATTGTCGTTCGGCGACTGTCGCTCATCGCCGATGCATTGAGCCATGTGACGCTCGCCGGCATTGCCGCCGGGCTCTTGCTCGGTTCATCGGCCCCGGCGGCCGCCAGCTGGAATCCGCTTTACATCGGCATGGGCTTTTCCGTCGCCGGGTCGCTTTTCGTCGAGAAGCTGCGCGCCGTTTACCGCCATTATGAGGAGCTCGCCATTCCGATCATTTTGTCGGCTGGCATCGGCTTGAGCGTCATTTTCATTTCGATGGCCAACGGGTTTACGACCGATTTGTTTTCCTATTTATTCGGCAGCGTCAGCGCCGTCAGCCGCGCTGACGTTTGGACAGCGTTTGCTGTCGCCGCAGCTGCCGCGATGGTGATTTTGACGTTTTACAAAGAGCTGTTTCTCCTTTCATTCGATGAGGAATACGCCCGTGTCTCCGGTGTCCGTACCAAATTTATCCACTTTTTGTTTATTGTGCTCGTCGCGCTTGTCATCGCCGCATCCATGCGCATCGTCGGCGTGCTTCTCATCTCGTCGCTCATGACGTTGCCGGTGGCGGCGAGCATCCGCATCGCCAAAAGTTTTAAACAGGCGATCGGGCTTTCGATTTTGTTCGGGGAGCTGGCCGTCATCGCCGGGCTCTGGGCGGCGTATGAGCTCGATTGGGCGCCGGGCGGGACGATCGTCATCGTAGCGGTTGCCATTTTACTTTTCGTATTGGGATGGAAAAGGGGGCGGCAGCGATGAATATTGGTGAAGCGTTGCAGTTGATGAAAGAGAAAGGATTTAAATATACGGAAAAACGGAGACAAATGTTGGAGTTATTTGCCGAAAGCGACAAATACTTGACGGCCAAAGACGTGCTTGAAGCGCTCCGTCCCGCTTATCCGGGCTTGAGCGTTGATACAGTGTACCGCAATTTGTCGCTCTTTACGCTGCTTGGCATTTTGGAGATGACCGAGCTGTCCGGGGAAAAACATTTCCGTTTTGCCTGCGGCGCCCGCCGCCATCACCATCATTTCATTTGCATCCAGTGTGGAAAAACAAAAGAAATTGACGCATGTCCAATGGATGTGCTCGCCGAGAAGCTCGATGGTTATGAGATCGCTGACCATAAGTTTGAAATTTACGGCACATGTCCGCAATGCCAACAACATCTCCCTGTATAAGCAGGGAGATGTTGTTTTATGGCCGGAGGCGCTGTTCGATTTCTCGCTTTGCTTCGAGCCAGTTGTTGACGCGGATGACGTTTTCGGGGAGCGGGCCTCGGTTGTATGGGGTGTCAAACAAAATGACCGGAATGCCACATGCTTCGGCGATTTCACAGGCATTGTCGTACTTGTCTTCAAAGAAGGCGGACAGCTTATATTGGCGGACGGCGGCGATTTTGTCGTGCGACCCGATCAGATCAATATGGTGGTAATGGACGCCGTGCCGCCGAAACCAGTGCTCGGTGAGATCGTACAAATGGCGGCCACGGGCGCTGATGTAATACAACTCATACCGGTCTTTCCAGCTGTCGATCACCTCAAGCGCATAGCGGGCAAGCGGAGCGCGCTCATAAATATCCGCTTCGTTTTCCTCAAGCCAGCGGTCCATTTCTTCCTCCGTCACGCCGTATAACGGCGCCAAATTGTATTGCGTAATATCGCTTAATGCGAGCTCTTTGCCGAACGCTTCGTTCAAATACGGAATGAATGTGCTCGGGCATGTCACCGTGCCGTCAATGTCGATGCCAAGCCGTTTTTTCACCGTTTCACCCTCCTATTAGAAAATATTCACACTGATAAAATAACGCCGGTTTCCCATACTAATAATGCTTCTTACTTTAGGAAAGCGAGGGAAGCATATGGCAGACGACCGCGAGCGCACGTATAACGGAAGTTACGTGCAATCGATCGGAAAAGAGGAACCAGAACGCAATTTTATGGAAGAAACAGCGGCGGAAGTCGCTGAACCGATTCGCCGCGGCGACGAACGGGACGAAGAACGTGCGGACGGCGCCGGGCTCGGCTGGCTCGCTTTGGCCCTGTCCATCATCGCCTTGTTTATCTGGCCGATTTTGTTAGGGGCGGCCGGCATTATTGTCGGGTTTATCGCGCGCCGGCGCGGCGCAGAAACGCTCGGTGCGTGGGCCATCGGCATCGGCGTCATCGCCATTCTCGTCCGCCTGTTTATTATGCCGTTTTATACGTAAAAAAAGCGAGAGGGTGTCCCCAAGCGGGGACGCCCTTTTTGGTTGTGCAGGAAAATTCCGCTCATTGGGCGGCGTTGCCTTTCAGAGCGGCTTTGTTTTCCTTTTGCTTTGCAAAATATTCTTCCGCCAGCTTGTCGATTTCTTTTTTCAGCTCTTCCACCATTTGCTCTTCCGGTACTTTTCGGACGATTTTGCCGTGGCGGAACAACAAGCCTTCGCCGCGGGCGCCGGCAATGCCGATGTCGGCTTCCCGTGCTTCCCCTGGTCCATTGACAGCGCAGCCGAGCACGGCGACTTTGATCGGCGCTTGAATTTTGGCGATATAGTCTTCGATTTCGTTGGCGATGCGAATCAAATCGATCTCAATCCGCCCGCACGTCGGGCAGGAAATGAGCGTCGCCGCATTGGAAGCGAGTCCGAACGTTTTTAAAATTTCGCGCGCCACTTTTACCTCTTCAACCGGGTCGGCGCTTAACGAAACGCGGATCGTATTGCCGATGCCTTTGCTTAAAATGGCGCCGAGTCCAACCGCGCTTTTGATCGTGCCGGAAAAAAGCGTTCCCGCTTCGGTGATGCCGACATGGAGCGGATAGTCGAACGTGCGCGCCGCTTTTTCGTACGCTTCAATGGCGAGGCGTACGTCGGACGCCTTTAACGAAACGATAATATCGTGAAAATCAAGTTCTTCTAAAATGCGGATATGATATAAGGCGCTCTCAACCATGCCGTCGGCCGTTGGATAGCCATATTTTTCCAAAATGCGTTTTTCAAGCGATCCGGCGTTGACGCCGATGCGAATCGGTACGCCGCGCTCTTTCGCCGCTTTCACGACCGCTTCGACTTTTTCGCGGCGCCCGATGTTGCCTGGATTGATGCGGATTTTATCGACGCCGCCTTCGATCGCTTTCAGCGCCAATTTATAGTCAAAGTGGATGTCGGCGACAAGCGGGATGTTGATTCGCTTTTTTATTTCCGGTATGGCCTCAGCCGCCCGCTCGTCCGGGCAGGCGACGCGGACGATTTGGCACCCCGCTTCCTCGAGGCGGTGGATTTGCGCCACCGTCGCTTCGACATCGTGCGTTTTTGTCGTCGTCATGCTTTGAATGATGACTTCGTTGCTGCCGCCGATTGTCAGCGGACCGACGCGGACCGGCCGCGTCTTTGAACGATGGATGATTTCACCCACGGGAATTCGCTCCTTTAACATTCAAGTCGCTTTCTGCATTATTGTAACAGTGCCATCCGCCGTTTGACAAGCGATTCGTCGGTTAGCGATAGATCGGCACTTTATAAGTTTTCCCGATTTTTAATGTTTGCGCATGTTCGCCTGGATTTAACCGTTCAAAATCACGGATCAGCTGCTCAAGCGGAACGGGCAATGGACCGTCGAGTTCTTTCTCGACGATGGACAACAACGTATCGCCGGGGCGAACTGTCACGGTCCGGTACGGCATGGGCGCTTGTTTCGACTGGACAATGGCTGCTGCTGTTTCAGACGAAGGGTGGAGCGTTCCGATGGCAAGATCGCGGTAAACGATATAACTGGAAAGAATGAGAAATAGGAGAAGAATGAATTTTTTCATGGCGCTTCCTCCGCTTGTGTACATCTATCGTTCATTCATATGTATGCTTGTCCAGAGAAAATATGCCTTTCTTAGTAAGGTCGTTGATTTCATGGGGAAAACCCCTCAACAAAAGAATGTCTCCAATTTTGAAAAACGGCATCACAGTTCTTCTTTGCCTTCAAGGCTCGACGGCTTTGAAAATATTCCTGTTTTTGGTCTTTACAGAAACTTAACAACCGCTTTATAAGGGCCTAACAATGTCTCGCTACAATGGTCTTGTACGTTGAAAGTACGAAAACAAAAGGGGGATTACTTGATGTGGAGCAAACGAGTTAAATTGGGATTGGCCGCCTTGTTGATGACCGGCGTTTTGGCCGGCTGCGGGCAGACTGAAAATAACAGCGCGGGCGGCAATGAAGGAACGACGAAGAAAGAAGAAACTTACTCCGGCACTATCTCCCTAGCGGGATCTACAGCGCTTCAGCCGCTGGCAGAAGAAGCGGCAAACGCGTTTATGGAAAAATATCCGGACGTGTCGATCACCGTTCAAGGCGGCGGCAGCGGCACGGGCGTCAACCAAGTGGCAGCTGGCGCCGTGCAAATCGGCAACTCTGATGTGCCGGCGGCGGAGAAACTGGACGACAAATCGAAAGCGTCAGAGCTCGTTGACCATAAAGTGGCCGGCATCGCCTTTGCGATTGTGGTCAACGACGATGTGAAGGTCGATAATTTAACAACGAAGCAAATTCAAGATATTTTCAGCGGAAAGATCAAAAACTGGAAAGAAGTCGGCGGACCGGATGAAGCCATTCACGTGATCAACCGTCCGGCGTCATCGGGCACGCGGGCGACATTTGAGAAAACGATCATGAAAGACGTGAAAATCAACGATTCGATCGGCACGGTTCAGGATTCAAACGGGGCGGTCGAGCAAGCGATCAGTTCGACGCCGGGCGCTGTTAGCTATGTAGCGATGTCGTATTTAATCGGGGAAAAGAAAAACTTAAAAACAGTAAAAATTGACGGCGCTGAACCGACGGTGGAGAACATCCGCACGGAAAAATACCCGTTTTGGTCGTATGAATACATGATTACCAAAGGGGAAGCGAAGGAAGAGGTGCGAGCGTTTATCGACTTTGTCAAGAGCGAAGAATTTGCGCCGACCGTTAAAAAGATGGGGTATATCCCGATGACGGAATTGGAGTAGAGAAGGGCGGAAGGCCGGCTCGTTAGGCCGGCCTTTGACAATGGAGGGATGAAGCCATGCAACAAATGCATACGAAACGGCGGAATCGCTGGCTTGAAGAATACATCGGCCGCACGTTTGCGGTCATCTGCGGCTGGCTGATCGTTCTGATTACGGTGACGATGATCATCTTCTTAGCGGTAAAGGGAATTCAGTCCTTTACGGACAGCGGTCTTTCGCTTTCTGACATGTTGCTTTCGGCGCAATGGGATCCAAATGGCACGCCGCCGAAGTATGGGGCGCTCATTTTTATTGTTGGCTCGATGCTCGTCTCGCTTGGCGCTTTGTTGATCAGTGCGCCGATCGCTTTGGCGTTGGCGATTTTCATGAACTTTATCGCTCCCAAATGGTTCGTTTCGTTGCTCAAGCCGGTGCTGGAGCTGCTTGTCGGCATTCCGTCGGTGGTGTATGGCTGGCTTGGGGTGACGATTCTCGTTCCGCTCTTGCGCGAATGGTTCGGAGGCTCCGGCTTTAGTCTGCTTGCGGGGATCATCGTCCTTAGTATGATGATTTTGCCGACCATCACCAGCATTGCGGCCGACGCCTTGGCCAATGTCCCAATGGCGTATATGGAAGCATCATACGGGCTTGGCTCTACGCGTTGGCAGGCGATTTCCCGCGTCATCGTTCCGGCGGCGAAAGCCGGGATTGCCACTGGCGTCGTTCTCGGCTTGGCGCGGGCGTTCGGCGAGGCGCTTGCCGTGCAGATGGTGATCGGCAATACGATTAAGCTGCCTTCAGGCCTTGACAGCCCGACGGCGACGTTAACAAGTGTATTGACGATGGATATGGCGAATACGATCAACGGAACACCATGGAACAACGCGTTATGGACATTGGCGCTCATGTTGCTCTTGATCTCGTTTTTCTTCATTGCCGTGATCCGTTTGGTCGGTCCGAGAAAGGAGCGATAAGATGACAGCGCGGATGATCGATAAAGTATGGACAGGCATTTTCTATGCGGTGGCTGCTGCGGTCATCGGGTTGCTCATTTTCTTTTTTGCCGTTGTGTTGTCGAAAGGAGCGGGGTTTTGGCAACCTGAGTTTCTGTTCGGACGGCCGAGCAATACGCAAGCGGGCGGTGGCATTGGTCCGCAGTTGATCAATTCGTTTTATATGTTGGTTGTGACATTGCTTTTGTCGGTCCCGCTTTCGTTGGGAGCTGGAATTTATTTGGCCGAATACGCCAAACAGGGGCGGATCGTCGGGTTCATTCGCCTTTGCTTGGAAACGATGGCATCATTGCCGTCGATTGTCGTCGGGTTGTTCGGATTGTTGGCGTTTGTCACCTTGACGGGTTGGGGCTATACGCTGCTCGGCGGAGCGTTAGCCGTCACGATCATCAATTTGCCTGGATTGACGCGCATTTGCGAAACGGCGATTTTGGATGTTCCGTCCAACATTAAAGAGGGAAGTCTTGCCCTTGGAGCGACGCGCTGGCAGACGTTGGTCAAAGCGGTGCTTCCGGCCGCCATCCCGCAAATTGTCACCGGCGTCATTTTATCGGCCGGGCGCATTTTCGGCGAAGCGGCTGTTTTCATTTATACCGCTGGGCTGACGACTCCGATGCTTCGTTGGGATGCGGATTGGGGCAGCCAGGCCAACCCGCTGAACGTGTTCCGGCCGGCCGAAACGCTGACCGTGCATATTTGGAAATTGAATTCCGAAGGCATTGTCCCAGACGCGAAGCTGATCGCGGCTAAATCGGCGGCTGTGTTGATGGTGGCCGTTCTTTTATTCAATTTGGCTGCACGGCTCGCTTCTTCCTTGCTTGCGCGGTATTTCTCCGGGGGGCGGCGCGCGCGTCGAGGACGAGGAGAAAGAAGCAAAGCAGCGTAAGCACAAAAAAAGCTGTCCTGCATCAACAGGCAGCTTTTTTATATTTCCCGTTTGGCTGATGGTACTTCCTTGACTGCCAAAAAGAGGACGACAAGCGAAACGAACCAATGGATCAACGCGCCGTAGGGCACGACCGCTTGCACCGTTTCCATCACGGTGAAAAAGACGGTCGACAGCGTAATGGCGTAAGCCGACATCACCCATGTATGGCGGTAGCGCAACGTTTTGTCGAGCACGCCGGCAAGAATCAGGCCGAAAAAGGCAAAGATGCACACGCTGATGAATTTCCCGGCGCAGGCGAGCACGTATAAAACGAGCCCAAAAAGCGGGATGAGGACAGGGAGAAGCGACTGAAGACCGGCGATGAACGCGCGAACGTCTTCGTCGGTAATGGTCACATCCGGAAACGTGGCATAGCTGTAATGCTGCGCCTGATGGCCGGCGACGAGCACGGCTTCATGCTTCAAGAGCGCGATGGCGTTCGGAAACTGCTCGACTTTCTCACTCGTCACTTTGCCGGTGCTGTCAAAAATGATCGTAAATCCGCCTTGATCAATATGAATCGGCGTGGCCGCCTCCGAGTGAAGTTCGCCGTTTTCAATCGAAAACGGCGGCAACTCGTTATTCAATAAGGCGCTCGTTGTGCGGATGCCTTCAGTGAGCGACGAGGAGACATAGTAAAACGTCGGAAGAATGGACAGCAAAGTCAGCAAAAACAAATAACCGATCGTTTTCCCAATTCCCTGAAATCGAAAGCGGGCGATGTCTTTCGGAGAATATAAGCTTTTCCACAGCTGGACGAATACGTTCATCGCAGACACACCTTTCTTTGTCTCCTTTTCCATTGTAGCCGGGAAAGAGGAAGAATTCAACTTGGGACGAAGAAAAAAGCGGGCATCTTCCCGCTTTAGTCAGAAGGCAAATGAAAGGTTTCAAGCAAGGCGCGCCATTGCAACACCCGTTCATTTAGTGCATCGGCTTCGGAACGAATGGCAGCCATGGCATTGTGCTGGCCGTCGGTAAAATTCGAAATTTGCTCCATCGACGAAGCAATCTGTTGGGCAACGGTGGCAATCCCTGCGATATGTTCACGCATTTCGCTGATTTGCCGCTCAATGGCGGCGAATTGTTCTGAAATTTGCAGCGTATGTGCGGATGAATGCGACACCATTGTGGTGATTTCTTCAAAGGCTTGTTGGCTTTCCGTGAACGTTTTTTTCGTTTCATCGAGTTGTTTTGCGCTTGCTTTCATCGATTGAACCGCGGCCTCGATTTGGCTTTGCACATCTTGGACAATGGATTGAATTTGTGCCAACGCTTGTCCTGTTTGCGCCGACAGCGCCCGGATTTCTTTCGCAACAACTGAGAACCCCCGGCCATGCTCCCCTGCTTTGGCTGCTTCAATGGCAGCGTTTAGGGCGAGCAAGTTCGTTTGTTCAGCGATGTTTCCGATTAGTGACAGAATGCTGGCAATATGGCGCGAATGGTCTTTCAATGCATCGATTGTGTACATCGTTTTCGCAATGGATTGTTGCAGGTAAGCCATGTCGCTGCTTGCCCGTTGAACAAGCCGGTTGCCGCTTTCCGCTTGGGAATGGGCTTGTTCTGTGGAACGACGGGCTTCCTCCATTCGAAAGGACATTTGTTCCATTTCATCTGCCAGTTGTTGAAAAAAAGAGGCGATGTCAGCCGATTTGCGCGCTTGTTGCTCTGCCCCGTACGCCGTGTCTGCCACCGCCGCTGCGATTTGTTCAGAAGCCGCTGTTGTCTCAGAGGATGTTTGGTTTAAAATGTTGGTAGCCGCTGCGATTTGCTCGGAGCTGAAGCGCATATGTTCGATAAGAACGGCCAAATTGCTGGACATCTGATGGAACCCATCGGCGAGGGCGAGAATATCTTTTGTCGCTGCATGCAATTCGATGCGCGACCGCCAATCGCCAGATCCAAGCCGTTCCATGGCTTGCTGGAGCCAAGCAATGGGGCGGGTGGCGCGGCGGATGATCCTCCATCCGGCCAGGCATACGGTCAAGATGGCGGCAACAGACCCTGCCAAGTTTGCTGCTTGCTGTTTCAAAAGCGGCCACAAATAATCCTTTTCCGGAATGGCGATCATGTAGACCGCTCCTTGCAAATCGCTTGAACTGGAAAATGCGGCCAGCCATTGGTCTGTATGCAAAACCCCTTGCTTCTTTTTCAATATATCGCGCACGACCTGTTCGGGCAGTGTTTGGTTGGGCGAGGATGGCCGTTTCGCCACCGTCTTTCCCGTTTTCGTTAAAATCAATTGCACCGGATGAAGGTGTAAGGCATGGAATTTCCGTTCATTTAAGGTCAATGAGTAGTTCAGTTTTTGAGAAAATGCTTCATTGGTCGTTGTAGCCTTTAAAATGGAAATTTTTTCAACCATGGTTTCGCTTGATAGTTGCAATTGTTGTTGGATCGACTGAATAGCTGAATGGCGCCCTTGAATATAGCCGATTGAGGTGATGACAAGGGCCGACAACGTCGTTGTGAGCACCATGGCCATCATGACAATTGTCTCAAGTCGAAAGGCGTTCCATAAAGAACCTGATCGTTTCGTTTCCATTTTCGCTGAGTTCCCCCTTAACTGGAAGCTACTTTATACTATAACTTGCCATTATGAAGAAACGGTCAACGGTGTGTTGAAAATATGTAAACAAAAAGGGAGGACAAACAAATCGATTGAAACAATGTGCCAACTTTGGTAAGCTAATCTCAAACGGACGCTTTGGCGTTCGTGTACATAAACCAAAAAGGAGGAGATCGGTATGCCATTTGAATTGCCAGCATTGCCGTATCCGTACGATGCGCTTGAGCCGCACATTGACAAAGAAACGATGAACATTCACCACACGAAGCACCATAACACATACGTCACGAATTTGAATGCGGCGCTTGAAGGGCATCCGGATTTGCAAAACAAATCGCTCGAAGAATTGCTCAGCAATTTGGAAGCCCTTCCGGAAAGCATTCGTACGGCGGTGCGCAACAACGGCGGCGGTCATGCGAACCACTCGCTTTTCTGGACGATTTTGTCGCCAAACGGCGGCGGTGAGCCGACGGGTGAGCTGGCTGAGGCGATCAACAAAAAATTCGGCAGCTTCGCCGCGTTTAAAGACGAGTTTTCGAAAGCAGCGGCCGGCCGTTTCGGTTCTGGCTGGGCATGGCTTGTCGTGAACAACGGCGAGCTGGAAATTACGAGCACGCCGAACCAAGACTCGCCGATCATGGAAGGCAAAACGCCGATTCTCGGCTTGGACGTTTGGGAGCATGCGTACTACTTGAAATACCAAAACCGCCGTCCGGAATACATTGCCGCATTCTGGAACATTGTCAACTGGGACGAAGTGGCGAAACGGTACAGCGAAGCGAAAGCGAAGTAATCAAAAAAGCGGGGCGAAACAAAACGCCCCGCTTTTTTTAGCGATGGAGGGTGCAGGCAAAGGAAGCGGTTTTCTTCGTGCCGGGTGCATAGCCATAGCGGAAATGGCCACACTACCGGATAGATGAAAAGGGGAGTTTGCAATGGCATTTTTCCAAAAACTAACCGGCCAAGAACAAGTGAACCGCGATTTGTTGCTTTTGCTTTGCATCGGTGGGTTTTACGCGCTCGGTGTTTCCCTGTCGAACACGTTTGTCAACATTTATTTATGGAAACAGACCGGCGATTTCCGCGACTTGGCGCTATACAATTTGGCGATTGTCACGATGCAGCCGCTGACGTTTATTTTCGCCGGCCGGCTGGCAAAACAAATTGACCGTATTCTCATTTTGCGGCTTGGCGTGTCGTGTTTAGCCGTTTTTTTTGTCACCGTTTTATTGGTCGGCTCTCGCGCCCATCAATATTTGCTTTTTCTCGGCGCGCTGCTCGGCGTCGGCTATGGTTTTTATTGGCTGGCGTTTAACGTGTTGACATTTGAAATTACCGAACCGGAGACGCGCGACTTTTTTAACGGTTTTTTCGGGGTGTTGACCTCATCCGCCGGCATGATCGGGCCGATTGCCGCCGGTTATATCATCTCGTCGCTTCATGGAGCGAAAGGGTATACGTTCGTTTTCTCGCTGTCGCTCGGCTTGTTTCTTGTTGCTGTGCTGCTCAGCTTTTTCTTGAAGCGCCGCGAGGCCGCGGGGAAATATTTGTTCGTCCGCATTTTAAAGGAGAGGAATGAAAACCGGAACTGGCGGCTCATTACGAATGCCCACTTTTTTCAAGGATTGCGCGAAGGCACGTTTGTGTTTATCATTTCCGTGCTTGTGTATGTCACTTCTGGAAGTGAATGGGCGCTCGGCAAATTCGGGCTTGTCAACTCGTTTACATCGTTTGTCGCCTATTATGCCGTCTCCCGGCTGATCAAGCGTGAATATCGGATGAAAGCCATTCTATTTGGGGGAGCGCTGCTATATGGGGCGATTTTTTTGATCGTTTTTCATCCGACCTATCCGCGCCTCATTCTTTATGCCATCACGATCGCCATTGCGTATCCATTGCTGCTTGTTCCGTATTCCTCCTTGACGTTTGACGTCATCGGGAAGAGCTGGAAATCGGCCGAGGCGCGCGTCGAATACATCGTTGTCCGCGAATTGTTTTTAAACGCCGGACGGGTGGTGTCGATTTTAGCCTTTTTGACGGCTGTGGCGCTCTTTGGCGAAGAGGCTGGCATTCGGGTGCTTATGTTTGTGTGCGGAGCCGGGCATTTGGTGATTTATTGGTTTGTCCGCCGCATTCGCTTTACCGATGGCCGTTCGGAGCGCGATCAGCGCGAGCGGCTTTTGCTTCGGCCGAAACTGGCCGGCGAACGAGGCCGTTCGCCGGTGTGAGGGGCCAAGTTTTTCCCTAGCCATGCCCGCCTTTTTCTTTTACAATAGGGGGAGGGAAGGAGGACCGGGGGATGAAACGGAAAAAGCGGGCGCAAGTGCCGATTCGGTTAAACATTTTGTTTTTCTTTGTTTTTTTGCTGTTTTCAGCGCTGATTTTGCGCCTTGGCGTCGTACAGATCGTCTATGGTGAAGATTATCGGCGCGAAGTGGAGCGGACGCAGGATGAAATCGTCAGCACGCCGGTGCCGCGCGGCAAAATTTACGATCGGTTCGGCCGCGTGATCGTCGACAACACACCACAAAAGGCGATTATGTACACGCGCTCAAAAACGACACAGCCGGAAGAAATATTGGACATAGCAAGGAAACTTGCTCAATACATCGACATTCCCGATGCTGAGAAAAAAGTGACTGAGCGCGATATGAAAGATTATTGGATTTTAACGCATCCGAAAGAAGCGAAACAGAAGGTGAGCGAACAAGAACGGAAAAAGCTCGCTGATCAAGGATTGACGCAAAAAGAGATCGACAAAAAAGTGTACGAGTGGACGCTCGATCGCATCACGAAGCAAGATTTGGCGCAAATTTCGAAAGCGGAGCTTGAAGTGATCGCCATTAAACATGAGATGGAAAGCGGCTACGCCTTGACGCCACAGACGGTCAAAAGCAAAGGAGTGACCGACCGCGAATATGCGGTCGTCAGCGAGCATTTGAGCGAGCTGCCCGGCGTCAATACGACGGTGGATTGGGACCGGAAATACGTCTATGACAACACATTCCGCTCTGTGCTCGGCAGTGTGACTGAAGAAGACGAAGGCGTCCCGCGCGAACGGCTCGATTACTTTTTAGCCCGCGATTACAGCCGCAATGACCGCGTCGGCAAAAGCTATTTGGAGATGCAGTATGAAGAAGTGCTGCACGGCAAAAAGGCAAAAGTGAAAAACGTTGTCGACAAATCGGGCAACGTCATCTCGGTTGAGCAAGTGTACCCAGGCGAGCGCGGCAAAGACCTCGTGTTGACCATTGATGCCGAGCTCCAGCAAAAGGTTGAGCAAATCATTCAACAAGAGATTTTGGCGACGAAGCGCAAAGGCCGGTCGCCGCTCTTGGACCGGGCGTTTGTCGTCATGATGAATCCGAAGACGGGCGAAGTGTTGGCGATGGCCGGCAAGCTTCTTCAAGACGGCAAATTTGTCGACTTTGCCATCGGCAACATCACGTCCGCCTATGCGATGGGATCGGCGGTGAAAGGGGCGACTGTTCTCACCGGCTTTCAAACAGGGGTGCTTCATCCGAATACGTATATTAAGGACGAGCCGCTGTATATTAAAGGAACCCCGGTGAAAAAATCATGGAAGACGATGGGGACGATCAACGAGCTGACGGCGCTCAAGCAGTCGTCGAACGTCTATATGTTCAAAACGGCGATCGCCATCGGGGGCGGTGTGTATCGTCCGCACGCGCCGCTTCGCATCAATCCAGAGGCGTTTACGACGATTCGCCACTATTTCAGCCAATTCGGCCTTGGCGTGAAAACGGGCATCGATTTGCCGAACGAACTCGGCGGCTTCCAAGGCCAGAGCACGCGCGGCGGGTTTTTGCTTGACTTAGCCATCGGCCAATACGATATGTATACGCCGATGCAGCTGGCGCAATACGTCTCGACGATCGCCAACGGCGGCTATCGGATGAAGCCGCAGCTTGTCAAAGAAATTCGTGAGCCGTCGGCTGACGGAAAAAAGCCTGGCCGGATCATGAAACGGTTCGAGCCGGTCGTGCTAAACCGGATCGATATGAAGACGGAATACATCAAGCGGGTGCAAGAAGGATTCCGCCGTGTGATGCAAGAGCCGGGCGGAACGGCGTATTCGTACTTTGCGAGTGCTTCGTACAAGCCGGCCGGCAAAACGGGGACGGCAGAGGCGTTTTACGATGGGCCGATCCAAAGCCGACGGAATGATCCAACGTACAACTTGACGCTCGTTGGCTATGCGCCGTACAACGATCCAGAAGTGTCGTTCGCCGTTGTCGTCCCGTGGGCGACGCAAGGGGAGAGCGACGGAATCAATGACCGGATCGGCCGCCGCATTTTGGACGCCTATTTTGAATTGAAAGCGAAGCGGGCGGCCGGAGGCGGGAGCAGCTTTGATGCGCAAGGCGGCGCGGAGGCCGCCGATGCGCGCTGACATGAAAGGCGCCTGAACGGGCGCCTCTTTTTTGCGCTTGCAAAAAAATATGTTCGTTTACAAAAACTTTACATACCGTCCACACAGCGTTAACGATCGTTTTGTATGCTCATATATAGAGGAAACATCGATCTTCCGCTGCCAGTGAGGGCGGAAGGAAATGAAAGGAGTCACGCCGATGAGTACGATGGCGGTGGTGGAGCGCCGAAAAGAGGACATTCCTTCGGCCCAGTTGGTGAAAAAAGAGGTCGTTTACGAAACGAATGGACTGAACGTATGGTACGGCGAGCATCATGCGTTAAAACATATTCACCTGTCCTTTTACGAACGCGAGATTACAGCGATTATCGGCCCGTCAGGATGCGGCAAGTCAACCTATATCAAAACGCTCAATCGAATGATCGAGCTCATTCCAAACGTCCGGCTCGAAGGGGAGATTTTGTATCGCGGCCGCCGCATTTTTGACACGTCATACCCTGTTGAACAGCTGCGGACGCAAGTGGGCATGGTGTTTCAAAAGCCCAACCCGTTTCCAAAGTCGATTTATGACAACGTCGCCTATGGACCGCGCATTCATGGGATCCGCGACCGGCGGCGGCTCGATGAGATCGTCGAAAAAAGCTTGCGACAAGCGGCGCTCTGGGAGGAAGTCAAAGATCGGCTTCATGAAAATGCCCTCGGTTTATCGGGCGGCCAACAGCAGCGGCTGTGCATCGCCCGCTGTTTGGCCGTCGAGCCGGATGTCATTTTAATGGATGAACCGACATCAGCGCTCGATCCGATTTCGACAGCGAAGGTCGAGGAGTTGATGGGCGAGCTGAAAACAAAATACAGCATCATCATTGTCACGCATAATATGCAGCAGGCGGCTCGCATTTCCGATCGGACGGCGTTTTTCTTAAACGGAGAAGTGATTGAGTACGGCGAGACAAAAACGTTGTTTTCTCGTCCAGCTGATCAGCGGACGGCGGATTATATCGCCGGGCGGTTCGGATGATAAAAGCGGCCGGGCTGCGTCGGCAACGACAGACAAAGAGTTCGTTTCAAAAAAGGTGTGTTTCTTTCAAAAAAACGGCTGTTTGATGCGCAGACACGGCCATAAGAAAAGGTGTCCCGGTCCTTTGGGAGGGACACCTTCTTTCGTTATGGTTCGGCAATCAAACGGCCGATCGCTGCGTAGTCCATATCGCTCCGCACGTTGTAGACGCCGGGGCGGATGGAGCGCGTCAGCCCATGTTGTTCCAAGTAGTCGTTGAAGGCGCGGGCGCTTTGAACGATGCCAGCCTCTTCAAGTTCGCGGGCAAATGTCTCTGGCGTATCTCCTTTCTTAATAACGAGTCGATATACGTAAACGGTTTGCACTGATGGTTCGGACATCTCCTTGGCCGGCGCTTTCGAAGCGGCGTTCGGCTGAGCGCTGCGAAGCTTGTCGTATTCCTCTTTCGCCACGGCGACGAGCCCATGCTGTTTGAGGAACGCCTTGACTTCCGCTTCCGTCGGTGCAGCTGGGGGCGAAGCGTAATACGAGGCGCCGATCAGCGCTGTCGATACAAGCAACCCGAGGGCAAACGAACGCATCGATCGCTTGTTCATCGGCGCAATCTCCTTACCGCCCGTTCGACTTCCGCAACGGTCAGCCCCGTCTCGCGGGCAATGTCTTCGAGCGGGAATCCTTGTTTATGCAAAAACAAGATGCGCCGATCGTCCGGCGACAACGATCCGCTGCGCCGCGGCGAAGCTGAGCGTTGTCGCTCAGGGATGAGGAGCTCCTCCTCGATGACTTGCAACCGCTTTTTGATCTGGTACGTTTCCTGCGCCAGTGAAACGGTCAAATGATCGATTTGTTCTTCGAGCGGTTTCAGTTCATCCTTAGCAAAAAAGGAAATAACAAGAAAAATAATGGCTAGAGCTGCCAAAGCGATGATCGCATATTCCACCACGTGCATCCCTCCCCTTTTCACTATACCATATCATTCTCTGCTTGTGGCGCTCTTATTGAACAAAGATGAAATTTAGAGGTGGAAATCGCCGAAGAAAAATGGTATCATAGAAAGGTCTGATTATATATAAAGTATAAAGCTCGTTTGGAGGGAAAAAAGATGCGCGTGAACATTACATTGGCATGCACAGAATGCGGCGAACGCAACTATATTACATCGAAAAATAAACGCAACAACCCAGAGCGTTTGGAATTGAAAAAATATTGCCCGCGCGATCGCAAAGTCACGTTGCACCGCGAAACGAAGTAAGCAGTGGGAAGATGATTCCTGCTGCTTTTTATCTTTATGGGAGGAAGGGGAAGATGATGGACGGCAAACAGGAATGGCGCCAGCGCATGTTGAATCAGCTTCGGCAGCTTAAAGCGGCAGAAAAAGAGATGTACGATCGGCAAATCGCCGCTCATTTATATCGGTGGCCATTATGGCAAACGGCGCGGACGATCGCCATGACGGTGTCGAGAGAGACGGAAGTCAACACCTTGCCGATCATTGAACAGGCGTGGCGGGAAGGAAAAACGATCGGCGTCCCGAAATGCGATCCAAGGGCGAAAACGATGTCCTTTCGGCGGCTCGCGTCGTTTGCCCAGCTCGAAAAAGCGTACGCCGGATTGTTTGAGCCGATTGAAAAACAAACAACGCCGATCGACCGCGATGAGTTTGATCTCATCATTGTCCCGGGGGTCTGTTTTGCCAAAACCGGCTACCGGATCGGCTATGGCGGCGGGTATTACGACCGATATTTGCCGGGAGCTTCGGCGGTGACGGCAGCGCTGGCTTACTCCTTTCAAGTGATGGACGACATTCCGACCGAGGAGCATGATGTGCCGGTGAAATTCATTATTACTGATCAAGGAGTTCTTCACTGTGAGCGATGAATGGTGGTATATCGCGGTCTCTGCCCTCGCCGCCGGCGGCGGGTGGTTGTTGCGCTCGTTGTCCATATCAGGAGCGGCGGCAACCGTTGTCATCGGCGCAGCGGTTGGATGCGGCTTTTCATGGGGCGGAATATGGGTGTTAGGTTGCTTTTTTGTCAGCTCCAGCTTCTTTAGCCACATCGGAAAGCAACGCAAGGCAAAACTGTCTGAAAAATTGGCGAAAGGCGGGCGGCGCGATGCCATCCAAGTGCTGGCCAATGGCGGGGCGCCGGCCGTGTTGGCGCTATTGGCCGCTGTCCGTCCCGACCCGATTTGGGATGATCTGTTTGTTGTCGCCGTCGCTGCAGCGAACGCCGATACGTGGGCGTCTGAAATCGGTTCTTTAAGCCCGTGGCCGCCTCGGGTTTGGCCGAGCTTTCGGCCGGTGGAAGCCGGCACCTCAGGGGCTGTGACGCTCCTTGGCACGGCTGCTTCGTTTGCCGGCGCACTGTTTATCGCGGCCGCTGGCGCATTTTTTCTCGATGTCCGGCCTGCTTTCGCCCTGTCGCTCTTTGGTTGGCTCGGCAGCTGGTTCGATACGTGGCTTGGCGCGGCTTGGCAAGCGGCTTACCGCTGTCCGGCATGCGGGGCGACGACTGAGCGGAAACGGCATTGCGGGCAGACGACCATTCATATGAAAGGCTGGCGGTGGCTTGACAATGATGCGGTGAACTTTCTGGCGATCATCGGCGCGGTGCTGGCCGCCTTCGTGCTGGAGCGTTAGACGCGCCCCGCTTCATATTTGGAGAGAAAAAGGGAAAAAGAATAACGAGCATGTCATATGATGAAGGAGGAACAACGATGAATAAATGGTCGTACTCGCTGCTTGTCGTTGCCGCTGGATGTCTTGCTTACCGCTATCGCTACCGAATGGCCGCCTTCGCATTGCGCGTTCCGTCGTTGCGAAAGCAACTTGTCCGATTTGCGCTCCACATTCCTCCCGTGCGCAACGCCCTTGTTTCGCAAATGTTGCGTCCATGATGCGGCAGCGGTGAATCATTTTTGAAGAAGTCGGTTATGAAAAAACCGGCCCATTCGCTCCGGTTTGCCGGACGGTCGATGAGTTGGCTTTGTTGCTGTTTGTCGGACTTGGCCTCGCCAGGGAAAGGGAGAGGAGAACGTGATTGGAACGATGGATGTACTGTTTTGGCAGCTTGTTCAGCGTTTGTCTCGCGGCGGCTACCGCATCGTACGGATGTCTGAGCAGGCCGATGAAGTATGGCTGGAATCAAACCATTGGCGGCGCCCAACACTCATCCGCCTCGTGCGCGCTGATTTTGATTGGAGCCGATCGTTGCGCCTTGATATGGAATATACATGGCAATTTGTTCAGCAAATGAGGGGATGGAATTTCAGCAAAGCGGGCCGGGTCATCAATGTTTATGTGATGGTGTATCCGCCGGTTGACGATTGGGAATTTCTTGTCGCCGAGCCGTTGCCGCTCTCTGGAATGTCCGATGGCGTGCTTCATACGCTCCTCCTTCACAGCGGCAATATGGGGGACGTGCTGCCGCGGCTTGCGGAGATGACGGGCGTTGCGCTCCGTTTTGAGCCGCCTGTGGAAACGTCCGATCCGTTTGCTGCCGCCGAGCGCTTAAAGCGCGAGGTGGTCCGCGAATGGCGGCGCCGCCGTGAGGAGGAACGGCGCATTTTTGAGTATGGCAAGCCGATGTTCACCCGGCTGTTCATCGTCGTGCAGGTTGCGATGTTTTTGGTTCTCGAATGGAGCGGCGGGAGCACGAATCCGGATGTGTTGATCCACTACGGCGCCAAATTCAATCCGCTCATTGAAGCGGGAGAGTGGTGGCGCTTGTTGACGCCGATGTTTTTGCATATCGGGTTTTTGCATCTGTTGACAAACACCCTTGCCTTGTATTATTTAGGGATAACGGTTGAGCGGCTGTACGGCTCGCTTCGCTTTTTGTTCATTTACGTAACGGCCGGATTTTTCGGAGCGCTGGCGAGTTTTTTGTTTACACCATCATTATCGGCCGGGGCGTCGGGAGCCATTTTCGGGCTATTCGGGGCTCTTCTTTACTTCGGCACTGTCTACCGGCATTTATTTTTTCGGACGATGGGGATGAACGTCATCAGTTTAATCATCGTCAACCTGTTGTTTGGCCTGCTTGTTCCCGGCATCGACAACGCCGGTCATATCGGCGGGCTTGTCGGCGGCTTCTTGGCGGCCAGCGTCGTTCATTTGCCAAAACACACCGCTTGGGGGCGGCAGGCGGGGGCGCTGGCCGCTGCGGTGCTGCTGGCTGCTGCCGGCTTATGGATCGGGTTTCGTTAAAGAAGCTGCACGAGCATGACTTTTTCCCCGGTTTTCGCTTCAATGAGAACGAAGAGCCTACTGTAATCTTTGCGAATGAGAATGAGCGGCATCGTGCTGCCGATTGGCGAGAGGATGGATCCATCCTCTTTTTTTATGCCAAGGATGTACGACTTGTACAATCCTTCCCAAAGACGGCCGATGACGGTTTGCGTTTTTGCCGTCGACAAGCCCGGCAGCGGCTGTTCCGTGTAGGCGACGAGCTCCGGCAAATAAAGGGCGTAATAATCTTTCTTTGACAAAGAAAAGTGGGTGAGCAGCTCGTCCGCTTTATGACGAAGAAATTCATTCGTGGCTTTGTTCAAGACGCGCTGCCATTCGCGCTCGTCATCTGTTCTTGGCCGCCGGAACGATGCGCGCGGATGGTACGGTGAGTCAATGACGTACAAATAGCTGCTTGACATCGTTTGGCTGCTTGTGATGTTCTCTCCTGTATGCAGCTCGCCGTGGTGGAACGAGACGGCCTGGAAAAAGCGGCTGTCCCGCATCCGGACCGTCTTTTCCATGTTGATCGCATCCGTGTTCGTTTTCCATTTCGACAGCACATCGGCCAAACGGCCGTCGGCGAACAACAAGGAGACATCTTGGCGCAAATAGGCGCGGCGGTTTAAAACGGAGGCAACTGACCAACGGAGCGCATAGCGCCCGCGTTCGTTGCTATTGCCGAGCGCAAGCGTTGTTTTCGCTTCAATGAACGCCGCTTCGCGATCAATCGGGAAAAACTTGATCGTTTCAGCGGTCTGATCGTGCTCCCACCGCGAGGCGAGCGCGGCGGCAAGGAAAAAAGCAAGCGCCATGAAGGGGATCATCCATCGTTTCATGACATCCTCCCGGATTGGACAAGGTTTTCACCAATATATGCATCGCAAGGAACATTTATGTATGAATTTCCTCATGCTTGTCTATGATGGGGAGTATACAGTGCAAACGATGCAGGGGGATGACGATGGAGAAACAGATGCCCAAACGCCCGGCGTCCCGCCGCCTTCATGACAATGCATCCTATTTAGCCGAACGGCTTGGAGTCGGCAAGAGCTTCGATGTCATTCGCCTTGACGTCGAATATGGCGGCCGGGCGATGGCGTTGTTTATGATTGACGGATTTGTCAAAGACGATATTTTGCATTATTTGATGAGATATTTGTCCCGGCTTGAGGAACACGAACTGGACGTTCACCCGCTTGAGAAGCTCCTGAAAAAATATCTTCCGTACGTCGAGATCGGGCAGACAGACGACTTGGAAGAAGCGGTCGCGATGGTGCTTGCTGGGCCGACGGCGTTAGTCGTTGACGGCGTTGAGCGGATCATTTTGATTGACGCCCGCACGTATCCGGTGCGCGGGCCGCAAGAGCCGGACACGGAACGGGTCGTACGCGGGGCGCGCGATGGTTTTGTCGAGACGATCGTCTTTAACACCGCGCTCATCCGCCGCCGCGTCCGCGACCCTTCCTTGCGCATGGAGTACGTGCAGGTGGCGCGGCGCTCGAAGACCGATATTTGCATTTGCTATATCGAGGAAATCGCCGACCCGGAGCTCGTCCACCGCATCCGGCAATCGATCACTGCTATTGATACGGACGGTCTGGTCATGGCCGAAAAAACGGTGGAAGAGTTTATTTCCGGCCGGCATTGGAACCCGTACCCGGTCGTCCGCTATACGGAGCGTCCCGATACAGCGGCGGCCCATTTGTATGAAGGGCATGTGCTCGTCATTGTCGATGGATCGCCAAGCGTCATTATCACCCCGGCAACGTTTTGGCATCATTTGCAGCACGCTGAAGAATACCGAAACAAGCCGATCGTTGGAGCGTATTTGCGGCTCGTCCGCTTTTTGGCTGTCTGGGCGTCAGTGTTTTTGCTGCCGCTTTGGTATTTGCTGATGACTGAGCCGGAGCTGTTGCCCGGGCCGCTCTCGTTTTTAGGAAAGGCCAAATTGGGCGATATTCCGCTGTTTGCGCAAATTTTGATGATTGAACTCGGAATGGATATGCTGCGGATGGCCGCCATTCATACGCCGTCTTCACTGGCGACCGCGCTCGGCCTTGTCGCCGCGCTTATGATCGGCGGCATCGCGGTCGAAGTCGGCCTTTTCTCCAATGAGGTGATTTTGTATTTTTCTGTTACTGCCATCGGTACGTTTGCAACGCCGAGCTATGAAATGAGCTTGGCAAACCGGCTCGTCCGCATCGCCTTGCTCATTTTGTCGGGCCTGTTCGGCCTGTACGGTTATGTCATCGGCATCATCGTTTGGATCCTTGCCTTGGCGCGGATGACGTCGTTTGGCATTCCGTACTTATGGCCGTTCATCCCGTTCTCCTACCGAGCGATGCGCGATGTGCTCATCCGTTCGCCGATGCCGCTCAAAAACCGGCGGCCGGCGATTCTTCACCCACGCGACCCTGACCGCTGACGCAGGTGCTGTTGCTTTGGCGCCTGCATTTTTTGTCTTGACGGTTGCGGCCGTTTGCCGCTACATTAAAAGGGGAAAAAGGAGCATGAGTGACGATGAAGACGGTATACGACGTACAACAGCTGCTGAAACGGTTTGGCACGATCATTTACGTCGGCGATCGGCTCGCTGACTTGGAGCTGATGGAGGAGGAAGTGAAAGAGCTGTACCAGTCCCAGCTGATCGATGCGAAACAGCTGCAAGCGGCCTTGTTTATTTTGCGGCAGGAAGCGCAAATTGAGCGGGAAAAACGGATGAAAAAAGGATGAGGATGCAATGGAACCATGGTTGGTAGGCATTGACCTCGGGGGCACAACAATCAAAATGGCGTTTGTCACCACCGAGGGTGACATCGTGCACAAATGGGAAATTCCGACGAACACCGCCAATCGCGGTGAGCATATCGTCGCTGACATTGCCCGGTCGCTTGATGGAACGCTCGCCCAGCTCGGCGGAGCGAAAGAGAGGCTGCTTGCCGCCGGCATCGGCGCCCCCGGGCCGGTCGAAGAGGAAACCGGCATGTTGTATGAGACGGTCAATATAGGGTGGACGAATTATCCATTGAAGCAACGGCTGGAAGAGGCGACGGGGCTGCCCGTTTCGGTCGATAATGACGCCAATCTCGCCGCGCTTGGCGAAATGTGGAAAGGAGCAGGGGGAGGAGCGCGCCATTTGTTGTTTGTGACGCTTGGCACCGGCGTTGGCGGCGGTGTGATTGCCAACGGAGCCATTGTGCGCGGCATAAACGGCGCCGGCGGAGAGATCGGACATATGACGATGATCCCTGATGGCGGCGCCCGTTGCAACTGCGGCAAAACCGGATGTTTGGAAACGATTGCGTCCGCCACCGGCATCGTGCGGATCGCCAAGGAGAAATTGACCGCAGATGAGCGTCCGAGTGAGCTTCGCAACGGGGATGTGACGGCCAAAGCGGTGTTTGACGCCGCCAAAGCGGGCGATGCGCTGGCATTGGAAGTGGTCGATGAAGCAACGTACTATCTTGGTTGGGCGTTGGCGAATGCCGCCAATGTGACGAACCCGGAGAAAATCGTGATCGGCGGCGGCGTGTCCAAGGCGGGTGACATGCTTGTCGAGCGTGTGGCCGCCCATTTCCGCCGCTTCGCGTTCCCGCGCGTCGCCGCTGGGGCGGAGCTTGTTTTAGCGACGCTTGGCAACGATGCCGGCGTCATCGGCGCCGCCTGGCTGGCGAAAGAGCTTGTCGGCGCGTAAACAACGGAAGGTGTCCCAAAAAGGTTGGGGCGCCTTTTCTTATTGTTGGAGGATATGTCTAGAAAGGGCGCACGGTGGATGCCTTGGCACTAGGAGGCGCCTTTTCTTATTGTTGGATGATATGAGATTGGAACGAACTTTGAAGAAGGAGATGTTTGCGAACATTCGTGCACTGCCGCTTGCCAGGCGCTCATTTTTTGCCGTCTGCCGACATATGTTAAGGTAAAGAAATGGGAAGGGGAGACGGCGCATGCACCTTCAAGCATGGCCCGGCGATACGTTTGAAACATATGGACGATGGTTTTCGGTGCCGACTGAACTGATCATCGATTCGAATCCGCATGTGGAAGAGGGATTGCGCCCTGGGCAGACCGTTGCCATCCCGGGATACGCGCCGATCGATACGTGGGAAGCGCTCGCTGACCGCCTATCGCTGCCGACGGAGGTGCTGCGGCGGCTGCCGGGGGCGATGGCGGTCATCAACGGAACAGCGCCGCTGCCGAAGCGGATTTCGTCCCCGGTCGTCCGCAGCGTCCGTCCGTACGATTTTGCCGCTTTGATGGAGGATATCACCGCCCTCGTCTGCCACTATCCGTTTGTGCGCCAGCGGACGATCGGCCATAGTGTTCTCGGCTTGCCGCTCGTTGAACTGCAAATCGGCCGCGGACCGGTGCGCGTGCATATGAACGGATCATTCCACGCGAATGAGTGGATCACGACAGCAGTGATCATGGCGCTCATCGACGAGTACGCGCGGGCGCTGGTTAACGATGACGAGCTTGCCGGCCATCGGGTGCTTGATTATTACCGTAAAGTGACTCTTTCCGTTGTGCCGATGGTCAATCCTGACGGCGTCAACCTTGTGCTGAACGGCCCGCCGGAAGAAGAGCCGCATCGGAGCGAAGTCGTCTGCATCAACGGTGGGTCGCTCGATTTTTCGCAATGGAAAGCGAACATCCGCGGCGTTGATTTAAACAATCAATTCCCATCTAACTGGGAAATAGAACAGGCCCGCAAACCGCCGAAAGCGCCGGCACCGCGCGATTTTCCAGGATTCGCCCCGCTTACGGAGCCGGAGGCGAAAGCGATGGCGGCGCTCGCCGAGTCGGGCGATTTTGCGATGGTCGTCGCGTTTCATACACAAGGCAAGGAAATTTATTGGGGATATGAAGGGTTCGAGCCGCCGGAGGCGGAGGCAACGGTTCAGGCGATGGCTGAAGCAAGCGGCTACCAAGCTGTTCGCTACATTGACAGCCATGCCGGCTACCGCGATTGGTTCATTCAAACGTGGAAGCGGCGCGGCTACACCGTGGAGCTCGGCGAGGGTGTCAATCCGTTGCCGCTCTCGCAGTTTGCGCGAATATACCGCGACAGCCTCGGCTTGTTTTTAGCAGCGCTCAAAATGGCATAAAAAACGCAAGAGGCATGATTCGCCTCTTGCGTTTTCAGTGCGTGCCGGTTGGAATGCCGTGATCCAAAATGGTCATGATGGTAAACCAGCCGAATACAGCGGCAGTGGCAAGTCCAAACAAAAATCCGAGCACGTTTTTCTCGCGCAATGTACGGAGCATTCCATAAAGGGCAAGCAGCGTCACAAGTGCAAAAATAATGACCGTACCCATCGTTTTACCCCCTCATGAAACAGTATGTACAAACGTGTCCATTCTTTTTCATTGTAATCTTTTTTCCTCCATTTGTCGAGGTCCCTTTCTCTTTTCTCTTCCATCGCTTGAAAAAAAACAGTAAAATAAAGTTAAATATTGGACATGTCAAGGAAAGGAGGAGATGGCCATGGAATGGACGCGTATTCCCGTCGGCCCGATTCAGGCCAACGCTTACTTGTTGTCGTCTGCAGACCGACAATGCCTGATCGTTGACCCCGGCGCGGAAGGCGCGGCGCTCGTCCGCCGGATCGAGGAAAAAGGGCTGACCCCGCTGGCGATTTTGCTGACGCATGCGCATTTTGACCATATTGGCGGCATCCCGGACGTGCTTGCCCGCTGGGACATTCCAGTGTATTTGCACGAAAATGAAAAACAATGGCTGCAAGATCCGGCATTGAATGGCTCGCTTTATTTCGGCGGTCCGGTCGCTGTCCGCTGCGAACCGACATGCCTTAAAGGGTCGACGGCGCTGAACATTGGTCCGTTTGCGTTGGATGTCCGCGAAACGCCGGGTCACTCTCCGGGCAGCGTCTCGTATTATTGCAAACAAGCCAATATTGTGTTTTCCGGCGATGCGCTGTTTGCCGGCAGCATCGGACGCACTGACTTGCCAGGCGGCAACCATCAGCAGCTGTTGAAAAGCATTCATGACGAACTGCTTACGCTGCCGGAGGAAACGATCGTTCTTTCAGGCCATGGGCCAGAGACGACGATCGCTGCGGAGATGGATACAAATCCGTTTTTGCATGGGTTTTCGTAAGAAGAAAGCAAAAGGCCGTCGTTTGGATTTCACAAAAAAAGAGCACTCGCGAGGTTCGGGCCAAGCGCCGCTTGGATCAGCAGTGTGACGAAGGCAAGCCTGTGGCTTGCCTCCAACAGTCGGAAAACATAGACGACACGATTTTGGGCCAACGAGAGGTTAAGCCTGCCAGTTGTATTTATGCAGACAAGAGGCTAGCCGGGGCGGTGCAGCGGTTTGTTGGGTGGAAAACACAAAAAACCCTTCTTAGCCGCGCCAAGAAGGGTTTTTGGGGGATGTTCTATCCACAATAATGGGAGGGGATATAGTTAAGCTGCTACTATAACAATATATGATTATTTTCACTATGTCAACATTGAAATACTCCACCTTATTTCTAACAAAATTTGAAGGTAACTATTCAGCCCGTACATAGAAAAAATTTACGAGAGCCGGTTTGTTCGTACCTTCCTTGTCTATACTAATTACCATCATAGACATGGGAGGTGAACACAATGGCAAATGTTGCTTTTGGCTTCCAAGAAGCGGTCTTCACACTCGAAAGCATGGTGGCAAACATCGAACGTCAAGCACAGACCATCGAAAAACTCATCAACGAAAATAAACAGTTAAGACAAGAAAACCAGCAATTGAAAGCACGTATTGCAGAATTAGAAGCCCGTACGAAAAAAAACAGTACGAATAGTCATTTACCGCCGTCCTCTGACCGGTTTGGGGCGAAATCTCCTTCTCGCCAACCGTCGGAGAAACGGCCGGGAGGACAGCCAGGGCACCAAGGAAAGACGCTCAGCCAAGCACCGAATACTGACAATCGAGTCCTTCAC
>NZ_MVKA01000018.1:0-47557 GCF_002042905.1 Geobacillus sp. LEMMY01 | reverse complement strand
TTCCTGGAGAAATGTGCAAAGTGCCACAAAATCATGGGCGCGTAATTTCCCCTTTCGTTGAATAAATTGATGATCTCGGGCCATATGTTCAAGTTCTTCGCACGATAACACGCTTCTTAATCCGTCTAAAAAACAATGCCATTCTTCTCGGAGAGATAAGGACGTCTTCAAAAAAACCACCCTTTCTAAGACATTATGAGGTCTTCAAAAGGATGGTCAAATCAGGCATATATTTATTCCTGTTTTCTTAACTTGATGGCTATGGGGGCTGACCCAAAAGGTCAAAACCCCTTAAACAAAACACAACATATTGTTTCTTAGTGATAGCTTTATGCCTATATACGGTAATAAGAAAGGGTGTCCCGATCCTTTTGGGGCACCCTTTCTTTTTAACATCTCGAATCGAAGGAGGCTGCTGTTGCCAGGCCGCAAGTGAAAGCAGGGGATGTTCAAGCGGATCCGATTGATCCGTCCGACCTTTTCGGTTTTGGATCACCTATGCCTTCCTACAAGCGGGCCGGCGTTTTCTCCCTTTCTGACGGAAGCGGCAGCTGCACGGTTTTTTCGATCGCAAACCGCGGCCGCCGTTTCACCTCTTGATAAATTTTGCCGATGTATTCACCGATGAGGCCGAGGCTCATGAGCACCAGCCCGCCGATGAACCAAACGGAAATCATGAGCGACGTCCAGCCCGATTCGGCGTGTCCAAGCCATTTGACGATCAGGGCGTACAGCCCGGCCGCACCGCTGATGAGAAAGGCCAAAAAACCGATGAGCGTAATGGCGCGAATCGGTGCGACGCTCAAGGACGTGATGCCGTCAAAGGCGAAGGCGAGCATCTTTTTGAGCGGGTATTTCGACTGTCCAGCCCACCGCTCATGCCGGTCGTAAAAGACGCACGTCGAGCGGAAGCCGACGAGCGGAATCAACCCGCGCAAAAAGAGATTGACTTCCGTGTAACGGCTCAGTTCATCGAGCGCCCGCTTGCTCATCAGACGGAAATCGGCGTGGTTGTAAATCAGCTTAATTCCGAGCGCCTGCATGAACCGATAAAAGGCTTGGGCGGTCGTACGCTTGAACCACGTGTCTGTCTTTCGGCTCCGCCGCACGCCATACACGATGTCATACCCTTCGCGGTATTTTTGCACAAATTCGCGGATCGCCTCCACATCGTCTTGCAAATCGGCGTCAATGGACACGGCACAATCGGCGTACGCGCGAACGGTTTCGAGCCCAGCGAGCAGCGCCCGCTGATGGCCGACGTTGCGAGCGAGTTTCACACCGGAGACAAACGGGTTGCGCTCGCTTTCTTCTTCAATGAGCGCCCATGTCCGGTCGCGGCTGCCGTCGTCGACAAAAACGATATGGCTGCCGATGGCGACCGCTCCTTCTTCGAGCAGCTGCTCAAGCAAAGCGGTCAGCCGCCGGACCGTTTCCGGCAACACTTCTTCTTCGTTGTAGCATGGGACGACGATGGCTAACAATGGTTTGTCCACCATGTTTCTTGCCTCCCTTTCACTCCACTTCGTATACATAAATTTTCCAGACTGACTGTCGATCGGTGAACGCCTGCAAGAAGCGGAGATGGATGTCGCGGGCGTTCATGATCGGGACGGAGGAAAAAATGTACTTGCCGCCAAGCTGTTTGAACGCCTTTGTGTCGATCTCGAAATGACGAATGACTTTATGCGAGCGTTTCGTGAACATGTAATGTTTCCCGAGCTCTGCCGAAAACAAATAGACACGGTTGCCCCAATGGTCGAAATAGTCTTTCAGCACAGGGCTTTTGTCCAATTCTTTGGCAATGATGCGGCGAAACTTCCGCTTATACGATAACGGGTAAAAATTGTTGTACGTATCGAGCGTATAAAACCCGTTATATTGGGCGATGGCCGGGTGAATCCCAACGCTGGCGACGCGGTAGGACGATACAGGCTTGCCGATGTATTGCTTGATTTCTGTAAATAAATGTTCTGAATAAAACTGCTCGAACGACGGCGTGCCAGCGAGGCGATAGCGGATTTCCTCGTTGAACCCGCCAAGCAAAAGCAGCTGCAGCGCCAAAGCGGTCGGCACGAGGCGCCGCCATGCCGCCCGGTCCTTGGCTAGGATTTGCAAGGCCAAGGCAAAATCGACGTAAATGACCATCGGCCGCAAAAAATGGAAGCGGGCGAAATTGAACGTATTCAAAAGCGAAATCCGTTCTTTCAGCGGCTGCCACCCTTTGTAAAACCAAAACGCATACCAAGCCGATAAGGCGATGTTCAACCAAAACAGCAAAAGGAAGCGCCGCTCCAATGGCCCGCGCTGACGGCGGCGCAAAACGAGAAAAAACGCCGCCCAAAGCACCGGCAAGATGATCGGTCCATGAACGGTCATCACATGCGTATGGCCGAGCACATAGTTTTTCAACGTTAAACGAAGGCAGTGGACGAAGCTGAGCCGCGAGGAGAGGAACTCGTTCCGGCTCGTCGGTTCGCCGCTGAAGACAAGCGAGTACACGAGGCGGTACTCGATGGCCAAAAACAAGCTTGTCATCAGGGCGATCGCGGCGAAAAACCGCTTGTTCCACTGCTTGCGGACAACGCCGTCGAACAGCCACACCGCCGCCATCGCGGCGAGGAAAAAGAAAAATCCGAGCACAAAGCTGGCGTAAAACGGAAGCAAGATGATCGCAAGCCATTCTTTCCATGTCGCTTCTCCGTTGCGGATCGACAGAAACGCCCAAAGCGCCAGCGGCATGCCGAGCGTGCTTAACATGCCGGACGGCCAAAACGGCGTCAGCGCAAAAGCAAGCGCCGCCCCGACGCGAATGAGCCATGATTCCGGTGAAGGCAAAAAGTGGCGCCTGAGCAGCCAATACATGCCCAAAAAGGCGAATACCCTCGTGATCGTCTGGCTGAGTGCGTACGCCACCATGGAGGGAAACAAAGCGTGCAGCCAAACGATGCCGCTGAATTCGGTGCCGAAGGCGTTGCGCGGCAACCCGTTGATCACTTGCGGGATGACGGCATCGATTGGGCCAAATAGTTGGCCGCTGCGAACGAGCACGCGATACCAGGCGATGTTCGAATCCATATTGTCGTGCACGCGAATATGGGCGTGTTCGCCTAAAATGTACAGCGGAGAAAGGTATAGAGCCAATACGATGAACGCGATGGCGACCGCTTTTCGTTCCTTTTGTTCCATCTCGCGCGCCCTCCTTTCCCGTACGGGAAGATTGCACAACATGATCCATTATAAACCGCTGCGATTAAAAAAGAATAAAAAAATCGTAAAGAAGTGGTGAAGGGGAGAAAAAAAGGGGAAAGAAGCAACCAAAAAAACACCCTGCGTCAAGCAGGGGGGATGGAACCGTTAGGCAAACAACCCCATCACCCGCCCAAGGCCGCGCCGTTTCTGTTTCGGCTCTTCCGGCGGTTCATGGGGAGCAGGGGGACGGGTATTCAGCTGCTGTTCAAGGCGGGCGACAAGCTGCTCCAACGCAGTGAGGCGGGCGGCGATTTCTTCCATTTCTTGGCGGTGATGCAACAGTTGAATGGAGACGACGTCATCTGCTTTTTGCTCCAGTTGCTGTTCGAGCTGGTCCAAGCGCGAGGAGACGCGGGCGATTTCGGGTTCGATCGATCCAAATAAGGCGTCAATGGGAACGTTGTTCCGCGGCGGCGTCGGAGGGCGTTTCGGCGTCGGAGGCGCTTCCATGGCGGCGCCTTGTTCAAATTTGACCCGTTCGAGCAAGGCGACTGTTTTTTCATCAAACAAGTAGTGGCCGGCCTCGTTTTTCCGCAGCGTAATGTCGTATTTGCGCACCCAGCGCTGGATCGTTTTCGGCGATACACCAAGGCGAGCAGCGACGTCGGACGTTTTCAATTCCATCGTTTCACTCCTCCTTGTTTCGTCTTGTTTATACTTTTTCCTCTGCATCTTTGAAAATCCTTCCCGGCCGACAAAACTAGTGTTGATTCGGCAAAGAAAGTGGAAAACAGCGAAGATTCGCCATTGGCGAAAAAAGATGGCTGTGGGCATGGGAATTGGCCATGCCATTTGGTAGAATAGAAGATAAAGAATGATGAACGACGCAAGGGGTGAAGCGGATGGCAACATGGTGGCTGGAATGGCTTGAGGGCGTCGCGTCGGTTTGGCGGCAGCCGCTTCTTTATTATGGCGCCGCGCTCGCTTTGGCCGTCGGTTGGCGGCGGGTGAAGCGGGAGCGCCGCGATTTTCATGTGCGCGTCTACAGCCTATGGCAAGAGTGGCGCGGGCTTTGGACGAAGGGATGGATGGCTGGAGCGGTGTTGTCGGCGGCGGCCGTCGGCATCGGGATCGCGGTGCCGCAGGAAGCGGTTTGGACGGTGACGGTGCTGACGGTGCTCTTTAGTTTGACGATGGAAGCGCGTTTGTTGTCGCCTGCTTATACGGTTGGCGGCGCGCTTCTCGTGTTCGGTTTGGCGGAACGAAGCGGGATGTTGGCCGGCTGGCTGCCGGAGGGCATGGCGGCGGCGCCGGCTTTGGCGGTGTGGCTTGCGTTGCTGCTGCTTTCGGAAGGATGGCTTATCATCCGCACGCGAAACGAGGCGGCCTCGCCGCAGCTTGCGAAAAGCAAGCGGGGGATGACGGTCGGCCTGCAATGGGCGCAGCGCCTTTGGTTTGTGCCGGTTGTGCTGCCAGTATCAGGCGGCGCGCTGCCGCCGGCTTCCTGGTGGCCGCTCGTTTCGACGGGAGACGGCTATTCGTTTTGGCTCGTGCCGTTTCTTCTCGGCTTTTCCCAGCGCCGGCAGCACATGCTGCCGGCGGAAGCGGCGCGCGCGGAGGGGCGGCTTGTTGTTCGGCTGGCGTTCGTTGTCGCCCTATTGGCCGCTTCCGGCATATGGTATCCACCGCTGGCGGTTGCGGCGGGGGCTATGGCCATCATCGGCCGCGAATGGATCGCGCTTTCCGGGCATCGCGCCGACCGCGCCCGCCCGCCCCGCTTTGCCCGCCATCCGCACGGCTTGGTGATTGTCGGCGTGCTTCCCGGCTCGAAAGCGGAAAAAATGGGGCTAGGCATCGGGGAAGTCATCATCAAAACAAACGGCGTCCCGGTGCGGAGTGAAACCGAGTTTTACGAGGCGCTCCAGCGCAACCGCGCGTTCTGCAAGTTGGATGTCGTCGGACATAACGGCGAAGTCCGCTTCGTCCAAGGGGCGCTCTATGAGGATGAGCATCATGAACTCGGGCTGCTGTTCGTCCGTGATCGGCACGCATCAGCGTCTGAAGCTGTTTCGTAAAGGAGAATGGACCATGTGGTTTTTGGCGGCACTCATCATTCCGTGCCTATTGGTGCTGTTGTTTGCGCGGGTGACGTACAATCGGTACATCGCTGTGCTGTTGACCGTTGCGCTGCTTGTCGCTTCCTACTTTAAAGGCTATACGGACGAGCTGCATGAAATCGTTGCTGACATCGCATCGACGATCGCCGGCTTTCTTTGGGCCGGCCGCATGCTCGACCATCTGAAGCAAAAATGAAGCGGCGCTGTCGGTTCAACCGTCTGTTTTTGGAAAAAGGCATCGCCGGCTGAACCTCGGATTGTCGAAATGGAACGGAGCGAAGACGCGGACCTTGGGTATGAATGGGTCCGCTTTTTCGCGTTTTTCGGTGCGAAGCGATGGAAAACGCTGAGTGGATTGGTACGAATATGAGTTCGCATTTTTGATGCATTGATCATAGCGATGTGATACAATGGGGAAAGATGGTATGGAGAAGGGGGAGCGACGGTGGAGGACCGTTTTCAATTAGTATCGTCTTACCAACCGCAAGGCGATCAGCCCCAGGCGATTGCCAAGCTCGTTGACGGCCTGCGCCGCGGGGTGAAGCATCAAACGCTGCTTGGGGCGACGGGGACGGGCAAAACGTTTACGATCTCGAACGTGATCGCCCAAGTAAACAAACCGACGCTCGTCATCGCCCACAACAAAACGCTCGCTGGCCAATTGTACAGCGAGCTGAAAGAGTTTTTCCCGCACAACGCCGTCGAATATTTTGTCAGCTATTACGATTACTATCAGCCGGAAGCGTACGTGCCGCAGACGGATACGTACATTGAAAAAGACGCGAAAATCAACGATGAAATCGACAAATTGCGGCACTCGGCGACATCAGCCTTGTTTGAGCGCCGGGACGTGATTATCGTTGCCAGCGTGTCGTGCATTTACGGTTTAGGGTCGCCGGAAGAGTACCGCGAACTGGTCGTATCGCTGCGCGTTGGGATGGAGATCGAGCGCAACGCGTTGCTTCGGCGGCTTGTCGACATCCAATACGACCGCAATGACATCGATTTTCGGCGCGGCACGTTCCGCGTCCGCGGCGATGTTGTCGAAATTTTCCCCGCGTCGCGCGATGAGCATTGCATTCGCGTTGAGTTTTTCGGCGATGAAATCGAGCGCATCCGCGAGGTGGACGCCTTAACCGGCGAGGTGCTCGGCGAGCGCGAGCATGTCGCCATTTTCCCGGCGTCCCACTTCGTGACGCGCGAGGAGAAAATGCGGCTGGCCATTCAAAACATCGAACAAGAGCTTGAGGAGCGGCTGGCCGAACTGCGCGCGCAAGGGAAACTTCTCGAGGCGCAGCGGCTTGAGCAGCGGACGCGCTATGACCTTGAAATGATGCGCGAGATGGGCTTTTGTTCCGGCATCGAAAACTACTCGCGCCATTTGGCGCTGCGGCCCCCGGGCTCGACGCCGTATACATTGCTTGACTATTTTCCGGACGATTTTTTGATCATCATTGATGAGTCGCACGTCACCTTGCCGCAGCTGCGCGGCATGTACAACGGCGACCGGGCGCGCAAGCAAGTGCTCGTCGACCACGGCTTCCGCCTGCCGTCGGCGCTTGACAACCGGCCGCTCACGTTTGAAGAGTTCGAGCAAAAAATCAATCAAATTATTTACGTCTCGGCTACGCCAGGGCCGTACGAGCTCGAGCACAGCCCGGGCGTTGTCGAACAAATCATCCGTCCGACGGGGCTTCTCGACCCAACGATCGACGTCCGCCCGACAAGGGGGCAAATCGACGATTTGATCGGCGAAATTCGCGAGCGCGTCGAGCGAAACGAGCGGACGTTGGTGACGACGCTGACGAAAAAAATGGCGGAAGATTTGACCGATTATTTGAAAGAAGCGGGGATCAAGGTGGCGTATTTGCATTCGGAAATTAAGACGCTCGAGCGCATTGAAATTATCCGCGATTTGCGGCTCGGCAAATACGATGTGCTGGTCGGCATCAACTTGCTTCGCGAGGGGCTCGACATTCCGGAAGTGTCACTTGTCGCCATTTTGGATGCCGACAAAGAAGGATTTTTGCGCTCGGAGCGCTCGCTCATTCAGACGATCGGCCGGGCGGCGCGCAACGCGAACGGCCATGTGATCATGTACGCCGATACGATCACGAAATCGATGGAAATCGCCATTCAAGAGACGAAGCGGCGCCGCGCGATTCAAGAAGAGTACAACCGAAAGCACGGCATCGTGCCGCGCACCGTTCAAAAGGACATTCGTGATGTCATCCGCGCGACGTACGCGGCGGAGGAGACGGGAACGTACGAAGCGAAGCCGGCGGCGACGATGACGAAACAGGAACGGGAAGAGCTGATTCAAAAGCTCGAAGCGGAAATGAAAGAGGCGGCCAAAGCGCTCGACTTCGAGCGGGCCGCCCAGCTGCGCGATATCATTTTCGAATTGAAAGCGGAAGGGTGATGGCCGGGTGAACGGAATGGATAAAATTATCGTCAAAGGGGCGCGCGCCCACAACTTGAAAAACATTGACGTCGAAATCCCGCGCGGCAAGCTCGTCGTCTTGACCGGGCTGTCCGGGTCGGGGAAGTCGTCGTTGGCGTTTGATACGATTTACGCGGAAGGCCAGCGGCGCTATGTCGAATCGCTGTCGGCTTATGCCCGCCAGTTTTTAGGGCAGATGGAAAAACCGGACGTCGATGCGATTGAAGGATTGTCGCCGGCCATTTCGATCGATCAAAAAACGACGAGCCGCAACCCGCGCTCAACCGTCGGCACGGTGACGGAAATTTACGATTATTTGCGGCTGCTATTCGCCCGCATCGGCCGTCCGTTCTGCCCGACGCACGGCATTGAAATCCAATCGCAGACGATCGAGCAAATGGTCGACCGGCTGCTCTCTTACCCGGAGCGGACGAAAATGCAAATTCTCGCCCCAATCGTCTCGGGGAGAAAAGGAACGCACGCCAAGACGCTCGAAGACATCCGCAAGCAAGGGTATGTGCGCGTCCGCATTGACGGCGAGATGCGCGAGTTGACCGAAGACATTGAGCTCGAAAAAAACAAAAAACATTCGATTGATGTCGTCGTCGACCGCATCATCATCAAAGACGGCATCGCCGCCAGGCTTGCCGATTCGCTTGAGACGGCGCTGAAGCTCGCTGACGGCAAAGTCGTCGTCGATGTGATTGGCGAGGGGGAGCTGCTGTTCAGCGAAAAGCATGCCTGCCCGTACTGCGGCTTTTCGATCGGGGAGCTTGAACCGCGTCTGTTTTCGTTCAACAGTCCGTTCGGCGCCTGCCCGGACTGCGACGGGCTCGGGGCGAAGCTCGAAGTGGATCCGGATTTGGTCATCCCGAACGATGAGCTGACGTTAAAAGAACACGCCATCGCTCCGTGGGAGCCGCAAAGCTCGCAATATTACCCGCAGCTGCTCGAAGCCGTGTGCCGCCATTACGGCATCCCGATGGACGTGCCGGTCAGAGACTTGCCGAAAGAGCAGCTGGATAAAATTTTGTACGGCAGCGGCGGTGAGCCGATTTATTTCCGCTATACGAACGATTTTGGTCAAGTGCGCGAACAATACATCGCATTTGAAGGCGTCATTCCGAACGTCGAGCGTCGCTATCGCGAGACGAGCTCGGACTACATCCGCGAGCAGATGGAAAAGTATATGGCGGAACAACCATGTCCGACATGCCAAGGACACCGGTTGAAAAAAGAAAGCCTCGCCGTCCTTGTCGGCGGCAAACATATCGGCGAAGTGGCGGCCATGTCGGTGACTGAGGCGCTCGCCTTTTTTGACGGGCTCGAGTTGACCGAAAAAGAGGCGCAAATCGCCCGCCTTATTTTGCGCGAAATTCGCGACCGGCTCGGCTTTTTGCAAAACGTCGGCCTCGACTATTTGACGCTCAGCCGCTCGGCAGGAACGCTCTCCGGCGGCGAGGCGCAGCGCATCCGCTTGGCGACGCAGATCGGCTCGCGGCTGACGGGGGTGTTGTACGTGCTCGACGAGCCGTCGATCGGGCTTCATCAGCGCGACAACGACCGGCTGATCGCGACGTTGAAAAGCATGCGCGACCTCGGCAATACGCTCATTGTGGTGGAGCACGACGAGGATACCATGCTGGCCGCGGACTATTTGATTGACATTGGTCCGGGGGCGGGCATCCACGGCGGCGAGGTCGTCGCCGCCGGCACGCCGGAAGAAGTGATGAACGACCCGAACTCGCTCACCGGCCAGTATTTATCGGGGAAAAAATTCATCCCGATTCCGGCCGAGCGTCGCCGTCCGGACGGACGTTGGCTTGAGGTGGTCGGCGCGCGCGAGCATAACTTAAAAAATGTATCCGTCAAAATTCCGCTCGGCACGTTTGTCGCCGTCACCGGGGTGTCGGGCTCGGGCAAAAGCACACTCGTCAACGAAGTGCTGTATAAGGCGCTGGCGCAAAAGTTGCACCGGGCGAAGGCGAAGCCGGGCGAGCACCGCGACATTCGTGGGCTTGAGCATCTCGATAAAGTCATTGACATCGACCAGTCGCCGATCGGCCGCACGCCAAGATCGAACCCGGCGACGTACACCGGGGTGTTTGATGATATCCGCGAGGTGTTTGCGGCGACGAACGAAGCGAAAGTGCGCGGCTACAAAAAAGGGCGGTTCAGCTTCAATGTCAAAGGTGGACGCTGCGAGGCGTGCCATGGCGATGGCATCATCAAAATTGAAATGCACTTTTTGCCGGACGTGTACGTCCCGTGCGAAGTGTGCCACGGCAAACGGTACAACCGCGAGACGCTCGAGGTGACGTACAAAGGGAAAAACATCGCCGAGGTGCTGGACATGACGGTCGAAGATGCGCTCGACTTTTTCGCTTCGATCCCGAAAATCAAACGCAAGCTCGAGACGCTCTATGACGTCGGCCTCGGCTATATGAAGCTCGGCCAGCCGGCGACGACGCTCTCGGGCGGCGAGGCGCAGCGCGTCAAGCTCGCCGCCGAATTGCACCGCCGCTCAAACGGCCGGACGCTCTACATTTTGGACGAGCCGACGACCGGGCTTCATGTCGATGACATCGCCCGGCTGCTTCACGTGCTCCACCGGCTCGTCGACAACGGCGATACGGTGCTTGTCATTGAACATAACTTGGACGTCATTAAAACGGCCGATTACATCATTGACTTAGGTCCGGAAGGCGGCGACCGCGGCGGGCAAATTGTCGCCGTCGGCACGCCGGAAGAGGTGGCGGAGGTGGAAGCGTCCTACACCGGGCGCTACTTGAAACCGATTCTCGAGCGCGACCGGGCGCGCATGCAGGAGCGATATGAAGCGGCAAAGGTGTAAAGGCCTTTGCGGCTTTATCCGCCGCTTGGGGCACCGGCGGCCGCCGCCTTTTTTTGCCGTCGGCAGGAAACTTTTCCTAGCGGCCGTCGTATATACAGGTAAAGGAAACTTGGAAAGGGGATTGCCGATTGTCGACGAACAAAGTGTTGTCCGCGCTTTGTTATTTCAGCGTCTTTTTTGCGCCGTTCATTTTGCCGATCGTCGTCTATTTTGTTGTCGAAGATCTTGAAGTCAAACACCATGCCAAGCGGTCGCTCGTGTCGCATTTGATTCCGGCCATCACGATTCTCTTGTTCATTGCGTTGGCCGCGTCGCCGGTGCTGTTCGGCCATTGGGGCGAGGAATCGCTTCTTTTTGGCGGCGGGCTCGTATGGCTTGGTTTTCTCGTTGCTGGGGCGGTGAACCTCGTTGTTGTGATTTGGAATGTCATTAAGGGGATTCAAGTGTTAAAATAGAAAACAACAGCACCGCTGAAAGAAAACGATGACTGATTGCCATCGGTTCGAGGCAAGATATGTCGAGGATGGCGTTTCAAGGCGGAAGATTACAGAAAAGATGGTGATGTGATGCTCAATTGGCTGATCGGTGTGTTTATCAATACCGTGCTGCTGATGGCGATTGACGGCTATTTTGACGATATTCACTTCAGCGGCATCGGCGCCGCGTTTCTAGCGAGCGTGATTTTGGCGGTGCTCAACGCCGTCGTTCGCCCAGTGCTCATCTTGTTGACGCTGCCGGTGACGGTGTTGACGCTCGGTTTGTTTTTGTTTGTCATTAACGCCATCACGCTCATGATGACCGCAGGACTGATGGGCGATGCGTTTCAAATCGGCGGCTTTGGCACGGCGCTGCTCGCCTCGATCGTCTTGTCGTTTTTCCACCTGCTCGTGCAAAAAGCGATTATCGAGCCGTTGCGCAACCGGTCGTAACGGGGGCGGCATGATTGGTTTGTTTCGATGGGTTCTGCTTGATCGGGACGGGGTGAGCCGTCCCTGTTTTGTTTCCCCCGAATGTTTTCCATTCAACGGCGGAACGAAACGTGTTACAATGGAAAAAGATGAAGAAAGGGGAGAAAGGGCCACGTATGCCAAAAGTGCGGACGAAAGACATCATTGAACAGTTCCAGCTCGAGCTCGTCAGCGGCGCGGAGGGCATTTACCGCCCGATTACGACGAGCGACTTGTCGCGGCCTGGGATTGAAATGGCCGGCTATTTCGCCTATTACCCGGCGGAGCGCCTGCAGCTGCTCGGACGGACGGAGCTGTCGTTTTACGAAACGTTGACGCCGGAAGAAAAAAAGTCGCGGATGGAGCGGCTTTGCACCGACATTACGCCAGGGATCATCGTCTCGCGCGGATTGGAAGTGCCGCCGGAGCTGATCGAAGCGTCTGAGCGCCAGTCGGTGCCGGTCATGCGCTCGACGATGAAAACGACCCGCTTGTCAAGCCGATTGACGAACTATTTGGAAAGCAAGCTCGCCCCCACCACCGCGGTGCACGGGGTGCTTGTCGATGTGTACGGCGTCGGGGTGTTGATCACTGGCAAAAGCGGCGTCGGCAAAAGCGAAACAGCGCTGGAGCTCGTCAAACGCGGCCATCGGTTGGTCGCCGACGACTGTGTGGAAATCCGCCAAGAAGATGAAGATACGCTCGTCGGCAGCGCGCCGGAGCTGATCGAGCATCTGCTTGAGATTCGCGGCCTCGGCATTATTAATATGATGACGCTGTTCGGCGCAGGGGCAGTGCGGACGCATAAGCGCATTTCGCTCGTCGTCGACTTGGAGCTTTGGGATCCGGAGAAGCAGTACGACCGGCTCGGGTTGGAAGAAGAGAAAGTGAAAATTTTGGATACCGAATTGCCGAAATTAACGATTCCGGTCCGCCCAGGGCGCAACTTGGCGGTCATCGTCGAAGTGGCGGCGATGAACTTCCGGCTGAAGCGGATGGGCGTCAACGCGGCTGAGGAGTTTTCGGCGCGACTGAGCGACGCCATCGAAGACGGCGCGCACGATTACGATTGATGGGCAGTCGTGTTTCTGTAGTCGGAGGAATGGGTTCGGTTTTGCATGAAGCATAGGAGGTGGAAACGATGGAATCGACGATTCAGCCGCTCGACCGCGTGTTTTTGCACCTTGGCCCCATTACGATTTATTGGTATGGGGTCATTATCGGCACCGGTGTGTTGATTGGGCTATGGCTGGCGACGCGCGAAGGGGTGCGGCGCGGCTTGCCGAAAGAGACGTTTGTCGATCTCGTGTTATTTGCCGTGCCGATCGCCATTGTCTGCGCGCGAGCGTACTACGTGCTGTTTGAATGGCACTATTATTCAAAGCATTTGTCCGAGATTCCAAAAGTTTGGCAAGGCGGCCTCGCCATTCACGGCGGTTTGATCGGGGCGGTGGCGACGGGCGCGGTGTTCGCCCGCACGCGCGGGCTGTCGTTTTGGAAGCTCGCCGATATTGCCGCGCCAAGCATCATTTTAGGCCAGGCGATCGGGCGCTGGGGCAATTTTATGAACCAAGAGGCGCACGGCGGCCCGGTGTCGCGCCAGTTTCTTGAAAATTTGCATTTGCCGGATTGGATCATCAACCAAATGTACATTGACGGGCGCTATTGGCATCCGACGTTTTTGTACGAATCGCTTTGGAATTTGGCCGGTTTTTGTCTTTTGCTTTGGCTGCGGCGTGTGAACTTGCGGCGCGGCGAGCTGTTTTTGTCGTATTTGATTTGGTATTCCGTCGGCCGCTTTTGGATTGAAGGGATGCGCACCGACAGCTTGATGCTGGCCGGCAGTCTGCGAGCGGCGCAAGTGATGTCCGTGACGCTCATTGTTTTGTCCGTAGCGCTTTGGATCGTGCGCCGGGCGAAAGGCTGGGCGGACGCGCGGTATCAAGATGAATAGTGGCTTAGGTTGGTTCGAGACAAATGAGAAAAAGGATGCTGTGTGTGGTATCAAGAGAATCATTGCTCGGCCGCACCGCGGTATGAAGGCAAGCAAAGGAGAGAGGAGAACATGGCAGGAACGTTGCAGCGCGGCGTGCTCGCCGGGCTGAAGACGTCATGGGCGCTTGGCAAAATCATTTTTCCGGTGACGCTTCTTTTGGCGCTGTTGCAGCCGACGCCGCTGTTTTCGTGGCTCATTGACTTTGTCACCCCGTTCATGAAATGGTTCGGCTTATCAGGCGATGCGGCCGTGCCGCTTGTGCTCGGCAACTTGCTCGGGCTGTATGCGGCGATCGGGGCGATGCTGACGATCGAGTTTACAGTGAAAGAAGTGCTCATTCTAGCTGTCATGCTTTCCTTTTCTCATAACTTGATCGTCGAGTCATCCGTCGCTTCGCGCACCGGGATGAGCGTCTGGCTCATGATCGTCGTGCGCGTCGGACTGGCCGTTGTGTCGGGACTGTTGATCGCCCATCTATGGGACGGGGGGCAGGAGATCGCCCAATATGGGTTTGTCACGCACGAAGCCGCTCCTCCGTCCGGCTGGGGGGCGGTTGCTTTAGCCGCGCTGAAAAAGGCGATCACCGGCATTGTGCAACTCGTGATCATCGTCATTCCGCTCATGACGGTCATTCAAATTTTAAAAGAACGCCACTGGATCGAGACGGTTTCACGCTGGATGGCGCCGGCGACCAAGATGCTTGGCATGAGCCCGAACACATCGCTCACGCTCGCGGCCGGCTTTGTGTTCGGCCTCGCTTATGGGGCGGGGGTGATGATTCAGGCGGCGAAAGAAGACGGCGTCTCGAAGCGCGATTTGACGCTGGCGTTCATTTTTCTCGTGTCATGCCACGCAGTCGTCGAAGATACGCTCATTTTCGTCCCGCTTGGCATTCCCGTATGGCCGCTGCTTTTGATCCGTTTGATTACGGCGGTGCTGTTGACCATGGCGGTGGCGTTCGTTTGGCGCCGCTTTGAACATCCGACTAGAAAGGAAGCCGCTTCATGACGATTCGCACCATTTTGTTTGACCTTGACGGCACATTGATTGATACGAACGAACTCATCATCCAGTCGTTTTTGCATACGCTGGAAACATACTACCCGGGCCGCTACAAGCGCCAGGACGTTCTGCCGTTTATCGGCCCGTCGCTGTATGAGACGTTCAGCTCGCTTGATCCAGAACGAGCCGAAGAGATGGTGGCGGCGTACCGTGCGTTCAACCATGCCCGCCATGACGAATTGATCCGCGAGTTTGACACGGTGTATGAAACGATCGAAACGCTCCACCGCCACGGCTTCCGCCTCGGCGTCGTGACGACGAAAATGCATGACACTGCCCTGATGGGGTTAAGAAAAACGCGGCTTGAACCGTTTTTCTCGTGCGTCATCGGCCTAGATGATGTCACGCGGCCAAAGCCGGACCCCGAGCCCATTTATAAAGCGCTCGAGGCGTTGCAGTCAACGCCTTCGGAAGCGCTCATGGTCGGGGACAACTACCACGACATTTTGGCTGGCAAAAACGCCGGCGTAAAAACGGCCGGCGTCGCCTGGGCGATTAAAGGCCGCGGCCATTTGGAACAATATGAACCGGACTATATGCTGGAAAAAATGAGCGATTTGTTGGCCATTGTTGGCATCAACGAATGAAAGGAGGAATCGTTCTCCCGGTGAGACGAACGACAAAATACCCTGTCCAAGGAGCGAACTCGCTCTGGCAATTGTACCGCACCGTATCGTTTTGGAAAGTGCTGAAAAACGTCATCATCATTCAAATCGGGCGCTACACGCCGTTTTTGCCGCTGAAAAACTGGCTGTACCGCACGTTTCTCGGCATGAAAATCGGCGAGCAAACGGCGCTCGCCTTTATGGTCATGCCGGATATTCTCTTCCCGGAAAAAATCCGCATCGGCCGCAACTGCGTCATCGGCTACAACACGACGATTCTCGCCCACGAATATTTAGTGGACGAATACCGCCTCGGCGATGTGGTGATCGGCGATGAGGTGATGATCGGCGCGAACTCGACCATTTTGCCCGGTGTGGTGATCGGCGACCGCGCCGTGGTCGCCGCCGGCACCGTCGTCCATAAAGACGTCCCGCCCGGGGCGATGGCCGCGGGTTGCCCGATGCGCATCGTTCGCACGAACGAACCGCCTTCCAATTGAATGGGGGCGGGTTTTTGTTTGGAAAAATGAGGGGTCAGACAAAGTTATGGAAAGTGTTGACATATTATTCTTTTTTTTTTTTTACAATTCAAATAGATATTATGTTTAAACTCACATTTCGCACCCTGAATAAAAATTCGAAATAAGCCCGATTTGACCGAATAAAAATTAATTATTTTACAATTTTTGTATAAAAAATTATTTTTATGCGAATATCCGGGTTGTTTTTTTGTATATTATGCAAAGGTTGCGAAATATGAGTTTAAAGTAAATGAATGGATTGAAAGGATGTGAGGATATGAGGTGAGCGGCTTTCATTCATTGGAGAAAAAGCGGATTCTTCCCATGATGATATGTTCTGACCCCATCATGATTTTGCCTCCTAGAAGACCGGTGATTTAACGAAAAAGGTGGATCATCCCAACTCTCTTTCAATTAGAGAAACATCCCACATGAGCAAATTTTGCTCTTCATCTGAGCAGGAAAATGGCCCATCAAGGTTCGCGCATTTTCACGGAAAGGAGATATGCGATGGTAAAAAACATAGTGGTTTTTATGTTTTTGTTTTTATTTGGACTATCTAATCTTTTTTGCACCCCAATAGTATCTGCTAGTGATGGGAATATTACTACTGTTTCTACTCCGGAAAGTTCGCACGTATCTTCTGTGACCACAGTGTACGAATTGATCCCAGTGTTTATAACTCAGTCGTCCAATGCAAATATTTCTAACAAGGCGAGTTCATATGGAAGTGCGACCGTTACTTGTAGAGACGGAGGTCATGGGGTTGCTGTTTGTAATACAAAATATACGTTGGTTAACGATGTGATTAGCTCCATATCCACAACAGTTTATATTTATAAACCTGGTGGAATATATGTAGATAGTGAGAGAGAGACTTTATTTACTGGGGGACATATAGTCAAGTGGAAATGTATGTGGGACCAGGTACTTATTATTCCGAATTATGGGGGACTGTGTATGGACTAAAAGGAGCATACAGAGTTACCAACCTTGCATCTAGGACTTTCATTATAAAATAATTTTAGGAACTTGAATAAATGATTTTGTCTAAAACTATGAACGATCTTTGATTTTTTAGAATTAAATATGGGGTATCTTGAGTCTAGCCTTTAAAGGATCTATATTTCGTAAAAAGGATGTAAATATTATGATGAAGTGGTATCAACGTTCGTTTTTCCAACCACCGCAAATCGACCCGAACCGAAACGAAGAGTCATTTCGACTGCAGCCGATCGAGTTGGACAGTGATAAGCCTCCCTTTTCTACGCTTGCCCAGTTTTTCCTTGCCGAGCATGTGCTGTATGATGTGCCTGAATTGGTCACGGTTATCCCCATTCCAAACCGAGAGATGGAGGACATTGCTTTCCGTGAGATTGCGGTTCATTTTCATAACGTTTCTGGCGTATATATCGACGATCAACTCCATCGCTTGCAGCTCCGACATATAAGAAAGGATTCGAAACACCGTTTCCAAACAATGTTAAAAAGAGGGATGATTGCCACCATGGTGAGGCAGCTCTATTTCCTTGGACAACCGGAATTGCTGGAACATCGATATGTCCATTTGCACAGGAGAAACCAGGTCCACTATGAAGTACGAAGGAGCGAAATCAAGCCGCTGACGCACATCGATCCCGACACCATGCGCTGCATTTCGTTCATTCAACATACGTTTGGCCAAACAGAAGGTGTGTTCACGGTATTTCCACAAGGTTGGACGTTCAGAGATGAGTTAAAAGACTTGGAAGCGATCCGTCTTTTGAGCCACATGTTTGATTCGTTGTTCATCACGGTCGATGCTGATGACCATCGAGTTTTGTACATGCAAGTGGTTTCTTGCCGTTAGCGGCATTCTTGGCACCGTCGTCCATCAAGACGTCCCGCCCGGAGCGATGGCCGCCGGCTGCCCGATGCGCATCGTCCGCACGAACAAACCGCCTTCCGATTGAACGGGGGCGGGTTTTTGTTTGGAAAAATGAGGGGCCAGAAAAAGTGAGGGAATTGTTTACCTGAGTTCGACGATCACTAGGCAAACAAAATTCCTCCCATCCCCATCACCTTCGCTTTCGTCCATTTGGCCTTCGGATCCTATTCGTTGTGAGCAAGCTGGAGATACGCTACGGTCGTTCCGTCTTTGTTTTTGCGTGTGGCTCGTCGCATGTACATGCCTATATGATAAACGATATTGGGCTTTTCATGTCTAACCTGTTTAGGTGAGAATGGGAATAACAACTTTCGGTGAAGGTGGATAAGAGAGAGTTCACAAGATGCAAAGTCAGCGAAACACGTAAAAAGCCGCCCCGTAAATGGGGCGGCTTTTCCTTTTGGACCGCGCATGCGGCGGTCAGTTGAAAAATATTTTTGGCCGCACTTGAGTTCAAGGAACTCAAAGGGCATTATTTATCGTATGCTTGTTTTCCGAATCTCATGCAAAGAAAATAATAAAGCATTTTGACAGAAGTGTCAAGAACGGTTTTCTGGATCTTTTCTAAGTTTAGTGTACATCCTACGGATTTTTTCGTCAATCAAGTCCATTTGTTCGCTTGTTAATTTGAAAACGCCGTCTTTTGCTTTTTTGGGTTTGAAAATGCGAATTTTGCTTATAGGGCGCATTTGGTTTGGAATGGCCACTGCCTTTTTTTCGTTCAGTCCCTCAATCGTACCTAAAAAGACCGAGTCTTTATGTACATCCTGTTCTGTTTCGTTTTCGTCTAACGAAGATAAAGGAACGACGTTGACGACGGGATTGTTTTTTGAACTATCGCGAATGACAACAGCATAGTGCATGCCGCCGAATTCAGCGCCAACATTAAAGCCAAAATGCGCTAAAACGATTTCTGACCGCTTATAAGCTCTTAGGTAAGATGGGTCAAATGTTTCTTCCCAGACGAGATATTTGTTTTGTGTTTCAAGCCACTCAATAAATATTCTTCCCCGCTTTTCGTCCATATTCTCAATGATTTTTTGCAGTTCCATTAGCTGTCTATTCATTGCTCTTACCAAATCTTTATTCTCATGCAACTTTTTTAACATGGTTTCTCTCCTCTCTCCGTTAAAACGATCATTGAGACTTTGTATCTCTAACCGCAATTCCATCCCCCATCAATCCGCAAACCTTTATAAAGTCGACAGCCCTTAACGAGTTGTTATTAATAGATGAACGAAATGTCACAAATGCTTGGCGATCGCAGCCATGTTGTTTATGTCGGATTCGGCTATCATGATTTTTAAAGTATGCTTAAGTTCCATGACATCTAGAAATTTTTTTCAATATTTTCACTTACCAACAATTATAGCACTGAAACATCGAATTCATTAAAGAGACAAAATATTCATTATTGAGCACCATCTGTTGTGGGATCGACAACAGTCCGCACGAATGAACCGCCTTCCAATTGAATGGGGGCAGGGTTTTGTTTGGAAAAATGAAGATTTCCAGAAAAAGTGATAAAAAGATTGGGACACAAAGAACATTTATAATGCGACTGATGAAGATCGTCTGTCGGGCGTAGGTTTTCTATATGATTTAACCAGTACGGCGTATGACGCGAAAGGAACGACGTATGTGTATTTAATTGGCAATGACGAGTCAAAAATCAAATCAACAACTTATTCTGCCTTTAAGGCTTGGTACGGGCATGACACATGGGCTGCGGATCTAGGAATCTCTATTGGGCTGCCAAGGGGTGCGGAGATCGTTGCAAATGTTAGTTTCGGCAATGAAGAGTATACGACGGCGTCTACATCCATTTATAATCCTAGCTTAAGCTATTAACTAGGGTGGTCATTCTATGAACAAATTACGCGGCTTTGTTACTATACTGGTTTTTAAGTGTGAGCATAATGATAGGAACGAACAAAACAGTGGCAGCAAATGTATTTCCTGCGTTTTATCCTTTAGAAGTGGATTTAAGCACTAATCAACTGACTTACAATAGAAACGAGGTTGTGCGTTGGGTCGTGAATATAGCTGGCGGCTCATCTTACCGACCAAATTTTACTGCCCATTTTACCGATACAAAAGGGAATAGCTACTGGATTGAAAATCTAAATAAGTACTCTACTTTGTTAGGGATTTATTCCATTAGTGTGGATAATCGCCTATGCGACATGGAACGAAATGGACAAGCGCTTCCTTTTTTGAAGCGATCTTGTCCGTTTTGTTATTTGTGAAGCATTCCCCCCTTGACGCTGTGGCCGCAAAGGAGTAAACTACTAATAACTTCACTTCTCTACCATATTAGCAAACTAAAGCATTTTGATAAAGGGCGTGGGGACATGGCAAAAAAGCTGTTCATGTTTGAAAAACCGTTAGGCATGCGCGATACGCTGCCGTTTTTATATGAGTTGAAAAAACAAGTGCGCTCGGTGATGGCGGAAGAAATTGAGCGCTGGGGGTACGAGTTTATCGAAACGCCGACGTTGGAATATTATGAAACGGTCGGGGCGGCGTCGGCGATTGCCGATCATCGGCTGTTTAAGCTCCTCGATCAGCAAGGGCATACGCTCGTGCTCCGACCTGATATGACGGCGCCGATCGCCCGGGTGGCGGCGTCGCGGTTGTATGAAGACGGCAATCCGCTCCGGTTGGCGTACAACGCCAATGTGTTCCGCGCCCAGCAGCGCGAAGGGGGGCGGCCGGCGGAGTTCGAACAGATTGGCGTCGAGCTGATCGGCGACGGCACGGTGACCGCCGACGCCGAGGTCATTAGCTTAATGGTGGCGTTGTTGAAGCGCGTAGGGCTGGGCCGGTTTTCCGTGGCGGTCGGTCATATTGGGTATGTGAACGCACTGTTTTTGGAGATTTTAGGGAATGAAGAGCGGGCGAGCGCGCTCCGCCGCTTTTTGTATGAAAAAAATTACGTCGGCTACCGCGAACATGTGAAGTCGTGGCCGCTTTCGTCGATCGATCAAAAGCGGCTGTTGGATTTGCTTGCGTTGCGCGGCGGAACGGAAGTGATGGAAAAGGCGAAAACGCTCGTCACAAGCGACGAAGGACGGCGGGCGGCCGATGAGCTGGAGGCGCTCATGGCGGCGCTTAGGACGTACGGGGTGGCCGAAGCGGTGAAGCTCGATATGGCGCTCGTGAGCCATATGAGCTATTACACCGGCATTTTATTTGAAGTGTACGCCGAGCAAGTGGGATTCCCGATCGGCAACGGCGGCCGGTATGATGATTTGCTTGGGAAGTTTTCCCGCCCGGCGCCGGCGACAGGGTTTGGCTTGCGCGTCGACCGTTTGATCGAGGCGATCGGGGAAACGGATGTGCGCGGCGACATCGAATGCATCGTGTTCAGCCAAGAGCGGCTGGCGGAAGCGGTGGAATTGGCCGAAGCGAAACGGGCGGAAGGCAAGCGCGTCGTCTTGCAGCATATCGCCGGCATTCGCGATATTGACGCCTACAGCCAGCGCTATCGGTCGATCGTGTATTTGCTTGGCCGCAGCGGGCGCGATGGGCAGTGAACATAACAGAGAAGGGGCCGCCGGTTGGTCATCGACGCTGTTGAAAACGGCAGCGATTGGCGGGACAGAGCGGATGCGAAGAACGGACGGGAGAGGCTGCCCATGGCGGTGGAGAGCATGCGGTGTACTCGAGGCCCAGCGCCGCATTTGACATGATGAGGAGCAAGGAGGAAGAATGATGCTGACGATTGCCATGCCAAAAGGGCGCATTTTTGACGAAGCGCTCGAACTTCTCCGCCAGGCCGATTACCAGCTGCCGCCGGAATTTACCGAGTCGCGCAAGCTCGTGATCGAGGTGGCGGAGGAACAGATGCGCTTTATTTTGGCGAAACCGATGGATGTCGTCACCTATGTCGAGCATGGGGTCGCGGATTTGGGCATTGCCGGCAAGGACGTGCTGATGGAAGAAGAACGGGATGTGTATGAACTGCTCGATTTGCAAATCAGCCGCTGCCATTTGGCGGTCGCCGGGCTGCCCGGCGCCAAGATGAACGAAATCGCACCAAGGGTGGCGACGAAATACCCGAACATCGCGTCAACGTATTTTCGCGAGCAAGGCGAGCAAGTCGAAATCATCCGCCTGAACGGATCCATTGAACTCGCCCCGCTGATCGGCCTTGCCGACCGGATCGTGGACATCGTTTCCACGGGGCGGACGTTGAAAGAAAACGGGCTTGTCGAGCTTGAACGGATCGCCGAGGTGACGTCGCGCCTGATCGTCAACCCGGCGAGCTACCGGCTAAACGGCGGGGACATTGAACGGTTGGTCGACCGATTGGCGGCGGTCATTCCCCAGCCGTAGGAAAAAAGGTGTGACAGAGCGGAAATGGGCGGTTTCCGAAGAATGGGTTGGTGGAGATTCGGGAATGGCGGAGCGGCGTTGACAACGCCGTTGGAAAATAGCAGGTTGCCAATGGACGAAAACCGATGGACGTCACAGAAAGGGGAGCGAACGATGAAAATCGAACGGATCCGAGGCGGCGTTTCGCTGCGGCGCACGATTGAAAGCGGAACGGAGGAGCAGCGGCGCGCGGTGCTTGATATCATCGCCAACGTGCGCGCCCGCGGCGATGCGGCGCTCAAAGAATATACAGAACGGTTTGACGGCGTCCGCTTGGATTCGCTCAAGGTGACGGAAGAGGAAATGAAGCGCGCGCATGCGGTGATGAGCGCGGAGATGCTTGAGATCATTCGCCAAGCGGCGGCGAACATTCGCGACTACCATGAGCGGCAAAAACGCGAATCATGGTTGATGACGAAAGAAGACGGCACGATTCTCGGGCAAAAAGTGACGCCGCTCGATGCGGTCGGATTGTACGTGCCAGGCGGGACGGCCGCTTATCCGTCGTCTGTGCTTATGAACGTCATTCCCGCACAAGTGGCGGGGGTGAAACGGATTGTCATCACCTCGCCGCCAAACAAAGACGGCACGCTCCCGGTTGGGGTGCTGGCCGCCGCCTATGAACTCGGCGTGACGGAAATTTACAAAGTCGGCGGCGCGCAGGCGATCGCCGCGCTTGCTTACGGGACGGAAACGATTCGGCCGGTTGATAAAATTTTCGGGCCGGGCAATATTTATGTGGCATTGGCGAAGCGGGAAGTGTTCGGGCATGTGGCGATCGACATGATCGCTGGGCCGAGCGAAATTGTTGTGCTCGCCGATGAAACGGCCCGACCGGATGAGATTGCGGCGGATTTGTTGTCGCAAGCCGAGCATGACGTGCGGGCGTCGGCCATTTTGGTGACGCCGTCGATGAAATTGGCGATGGCGGTGGCGAGCGAAGTCGAACGGCAGCTTGAAACGCTGCCGCGCCGCGACATTGCCCAAGCGGCGCTTGAGAACTATGGCGCCATTTACGTCACCGAGACGCTTGAGGAAGCGGTGGATGTTGTGAACGAACTGGCGCCGGAGCATTTGGAAGTGATGACGGCAGAACCGCTCGCGCTGCTCGGCCGGCTCCGCCATGCGGGAGCGATGTTTTTCGGCCGCTTCAGCTCCGAGCCGGTCGGCGACTATTTCGCCGGGCCGAACCACGTGCTGCCGACGAACGGTACGGCAAGGTTTTCAAGCGGTCTCGGCGTCGATGAGTTTGTGAAAAAATCAAGCGTGATCGTTTACAGTGAAGCCGCATTGAAACAACATGGAGAAAAAATCGCCGCCTTTGCCCGCCTCGAGGGGCTGGAAGCGCACGCGCGCGCCATTGAGGTGCGGCTCGAGAAAGGGGAATGAATGATGGCAAGGGAAGCGACGATCGCGAGAACGACGAACGAGACGAGCATTCAATTATCGCTTTCGTTGGATGGCGAAGGGAAGGCGGAACTGGAAACGGGCGTGCCGTTTTTAACCCATATGCTCGATTTGTTCGCCAAGCACGGCCAGTTCGATTTGCGCATTGAGGCCAAAGGCGACACGCATATTGACGACCACCATACGACTGAAGACATCGGCATTTGCCTCGGACAGGCGATCAAGGAAGCGCTTGGCGACAAAAAAGGGATCAAGCGGTATGGCAATGCGTTTGTGCCGATGGATGACGCCTTGGCGCAAGTTGTGATCGACTTGAGCAATCGCCCGCATTTTGAGTTTCGCGGCGAGTTTCCGGCAGCGAAAGTCGGCGCGTTTGATGTCGAGCTCGTGCATGAGTTTTTGTGGAAACTGGCGCTTGAGGCGCGGATGAACTTGCATGTCATCGTCCATTACGGGCGCAATACGCACCATATGATCGAAGCGGTGTTTAAGGCGCTCGGGCGGGCGTTGGATGAAGCAACGATGATCGACCCGCGCGTCAAAGGTGTTCCGTCGACAAAAGGGATGCTGTAGCCGATCTAGTGCGGCGCCCCCGTGGGGAAAGAGTTCCGCGGGCAAAGGGAATGCGGCCGGGCGCCAAGGAGAGGCCCGCGCGTGAAAGGAGCGCCGTTCATAAAAGGCATGCCGTCATCAAGTTGTTCGGTGAATGAGGGAAAACGATCGATTGGCATGGATCAGCGAAGAAAGGAATGGGATGACGATGATCGGGATCATCGACTATGGCATGGGCAACTTATACAGCGTCAGCAAAGCGCTCGAGCGGCTCGGCTGTCCGTATGTCCTAAGCGGCGACAAAGAGGAGCTGGAGCAGGCGCGCGGGCTGATTTTGCCCGGTGTCGGCTCGTTTCGCGATGCGATGCACATTTTAAATGAGACAGGCCTAGCCGCTTTCATCCGTTCGGCGGCTGAAAACGGCACGCCGCTGCTCGGCATTTGTTTAGGGATGCAGCTATTGTTTGACGAAAGCGAGGAAAATGGGCCGACAAAAGGGCTTGGCTTGCTTCGCGGCCGCGTCGTCCGCTTTCCGGGCGTCACGAAAACCGGCGAGCCATATAAAGTGCCGCACATGGGCTGGAACCGGCTCCGTTTCCATCGTCCGTCGCCGCTCCTTAATGGCGTCGAGGAAGGGCATGTCTATTTTGTCCATTCGTATTATGTCGTTCCGGGGGATGAGGACGTCGTGCTCGCGAGCAGTGAATATGACGTTGATGTTCCGGCGGTCGTCGGGCGCGGCTATGTGTTTGGCACACAGTTTCATCCGGAAAAAAGCGGCGCGGTCGGCATGAGCATCTTGAACAATTATGTCGGCATCGTCACGGGAAGGGGGAACGGCTGATGGCGGCGTTTACGATTTATCCGGCGATCGATATGCGCGGCGGCCGATGCGTCCGCCTGCTGCAAGGCGATTACAACAAAGAAACGGTGTACGGCGATTCGCCGGTCGCGATGGCCGAGCAATTCGCCGCCCAAGGGGCGGAGTGGATTCATATGGTCGATTTGGACGGAGCGAAAGAAGGGCGCCGCGTCAACGACCGGTTTGTCATTGAAGCGGCTCGGCGCCTTTCCGTCCATGTGCAAGTGGGCGGCGGCATCCGGACGGAAGAGGATATCGTGTATTATTTAGAAAACGGGGTCGCTCGCGTCATTTTAGGAAGCGCGGCCATTTCCGACCCGCCGTTTGTGAAAAAGATGCTCCAAAAATACGGCCGCCGCATCGTGATTGGCATTGACGCCCGCGACGGCTTCGTGGCGACGGAAGGGTGGATTGCGACGTCGAACGTGAAAGCGGAAGAGCTCGGGCGGATGCTCGCCGAGGCGGGGGCGGAGACGTTTATTTTCACCGATATTGCGACCGATGGCACGCTGTCGGGCCCGAACATCGCCGCCGCGGTCCGATTGGCCGAGGCGACGGGAAAAGAAGTAATCGCTTCTGGCGGCGTCAGCTCGCTTGACGATTTGCGCGCGCTCCGCCAATATGCTGGACAAGGCATCGGCGGCGCGATCGTCGGCAAGGCGCTTTATACGAATCAGTTTACGCTCACGGAAGCGCTCAAGGCGGTGAACGAACGATGATCACGAAGCGCATCATCCCGTGTCTCGATGTGAAAGACGGCCGCGTCGTCAAAGGGGTGCAGTTTGTCCAGCTGCGCGATGCCGGCGATCCGGTGGAGCTCGCGAAGGCGTACGATGAGCAAGGGGCGGACGAGCTTGTGTTTTTGGACATTTCCGCTTCCCATGAAGGGCGGAAAACGATGGTGGATGTCGTCGAGCGCGTCGCCGCCCAGCTAGCGATTCCGTTTACGGTCGGCGGCGGCATCCACTCGCTTGATGACATGAAGCGCATGTTGCGCGCCGGGGCCGACAAAGTGTCGCTCAACACCGCCGCGGTGCTCCATCCGACCTTGATCACCGAAGGGGCGGACTTTTTCGGCTCGCAATGCATCGTCGTCGCCATTGACGCGAAATACGATGAAACGCTTGGTTCATGGCGCGTCTATACGCACGGCGGCCGCAACGCCACGGACTGGGAAGTCGTCGCTTGGGCGCAGGAAGCGGTCCGCCTTGGCGCCGGGGAGATTTTGTTGACGAGCATGGACGCGGACGGCGGCAAAAACGGTTTTGATATTGAGTTGACGCGCAAAGTGAGTGAAGCGGTCTCGGTTCCGGTCATCGCCTCGGGCGGCGCCGGCAAGGCGGAGCATTTCCTTCAAGCTTTTGAAGAGGGGAAAGCAGACGCGGCGCTCGCGGCATCGATTTTCCATTACAAAGAAACGTCGGTCGGACAAGTGAAAGCGTACTTGAAAGAAAGAGGGGTGAACGTGCGATGACGGCGGACATTCGCTTTGATGAAAAAGGGCTTGTACCCGCGATCGTCCAAGATGCGCAAAGCAAGGAAGTGCTCACGCTCGCCTATATGAACAAAGAGTCGCTTGAAAAAACGCTGGAGACCGGAGAAACATGGTTTTACAGCCGCTCGCGCCAAGAACTATGGCATAAAGGGGCGACATCTGGGAACGTGCAGCGCGTTGTCGACATCCGCTACGACTGCGACGCCGACGCCCTGCTCGTTCTCGTCGAGCCGGCCGGTCCGGCCTGCCATACCGGGTCGTATTCCTGCTTTTCCCGCTCGCTGGACGGCGCGGCGCGCACGCCGGCTGCCGATCGATTCGCCATTTTGAACGAGTTGGAACAGATCATCGCCAAGCGCGACGCCGAACGGCCGGAAGGGTCGTACACGACATATTTGTTTGAAAAAGGCGTCGATAAGATTTTGAAAAAAGTCGGCGAAGAAGCGGCGGAAGTCATCATCGCCGCCAAAAACCAAAACCACGAGGAATTGAAATGGGAAGCAGCCGACTTATTGTACCATTTGCTTGTGCTGTTGCGCGAACAAAAGTTGCCGCTTGACGCGGTGTTGGAGACGCTTGCCGAGCGGCACGCGCAAAAGGCGGGAGCGGGCGACAAAAAATAACAAGATGGTTCGGGGAGAAAAAGGAACGTCTGCCATCGCGCCGGCGTTCCTTTTTTGCACGGAAAAACCGGATTCCTGAAGTTTCTTGCCTGTTTTCGCCGCCGATATGGTATACTGTTGTTCGACGAATTTTACGGACGACGGAGGACAGAATGGGAAAACAACTGAAGCGATCATCACGAAAAGCGACGATTGTACCGTTCATCCAAAGCGGGGATTACTTTTTTAAAAAAGGAATGAAAGCATACGACCAAGGCGATTTGGAAAAGGCGAGGAAATATTTTGAGCGCGCCGTCCGTTTGGATGAGCGCGACGCCTCATTCGCCTTGCAGCTTGCCCTTGTGCTGTCGGAGCTTGGTGAATATCAATTTTCCAATCAATGGCTGTTCAAAATTATCCACGATTTGGACGAAACGATGTACGACTGTTTGTATTTTTTGGCGAACAATTTCGCCTGTCTCGGCTTGTTTCGCGAAGCGAGGCAATACGCGGAGCGTTATTTGGCGCAAGAGCCGGCCGGAGAGTTTGCCGACGATGCCGCTGACTTGCTTGAGCTGCTTCGGCTCGATGGCCCGGAATGGACGGAAGAGCAGGAGCAGCTGATGGTGCTGGAGGATCGAGCCCGCCGTTTGCTTGAGGAGGAGCGGTTTGCGGAAGCGATTGAAGCGCTTGAAGCGCTCGTCGCGCGCTATCCGGACGTTTGGTCGGCGCATAACAATTTGGCGCTTGCCTATTTTTACAGCGGCGATGTCGACAAAGCGAAACAGAAAGTGCGTGAAGTGCTCAAACGCGATCCCGGCAATTTGCATGCGCTTTGCAACGCACTTGTCTTCGCCTATTACTTGCGTGAGGAAGAACAGGCGGCCGCGCTTTGCGAGACGCTGGCCGGTTTGTATCCGTTTTTTCGTGAGCATCAATACAAGCTCGGGGCGACGTTCGCGCTTGTCGGGCGGTTCGATTTGGCGTTCCGTTGGCTGCACCGTTTGTATAAACAAGGCTTTGACGGTGATGGGCCATTTTATTATTGGCTTGCTTGCGCTGCCTACTATACTGGCCATGAGCCGCTCGCTCGGCAAATGTGGGAGATGCTTACCACCCTCCATCCCGAAAAACGCGGTGAGGAGCCATGGACCGTTTCAGCGCCGGTGGATGAGGCGCTCATCCGCTTGATGGCTTGGCTGGAGGGCGACGAGCTGGCCGACCGTCTGTACGGATTGTACTTGTTCAGCCGCTCGCCGCAGGCGAAAGAGCCATCGATGTCGCTTGCGGTATGCCGCCTCTTGCCGTCCGATCCCCGTCTGCGCCCGTTTATCGACTGCTTTTTGTTTGGCTTAACCGATGGCCCGTCCGCTTGGGCGGCGAACATCGGCCGCATGGTCGATGCGCTTTCGGCACATAATGAGGGAAAGGAAGCGCTCTGCCGCTTCGCCTTCGCGATGGCCGTCCATCCGTCGGCTGATCGCGAGCCGTTTGCGAACGGGGCCGCGTGGGCGGCGGCGATCGAATACATTTGGCGCCGACAGCAAGGAGAGCGTGTGACGCAAAGAGAGATGGCGGCCAAATACGGCGTTTCGGCGGCGACGGTGCAAAAATACGTGCAAAAAGCGCGCCGGCTATATACATGAGCAAATCAATAGACAGTACGAATCGACTTCTATACGATGAAAATGGAATGATTCTCGAGCGAAGGAGTGGACGGTGTGGCAGACGAAAAAATTTACGATGTCATTATTGCCGGAGCTGGGCCGGCAGGGCTGACGGCGGCTGTGTATACATCGCGCGCCAACTTGTCGACGCTGATGATCGAGCGCGGCGTCCCAGGCGGGCAAATGGTCAATACCGAGGAAGTCGAGAACTATCCTGGCTTTGAGACGATTTTAGGCCCCGAATTGGCGACAAAAATGTTTGAGCATGCGAAAAAATTCGGCGCGGAGTATGCGTATGGCGATGTGAAGGAAGTCATTGACGGCGAGGCGTACAAAACGGTCATCGTCGGCGACAAAGAGTACAAGGCCCGCGCCGTCATCATCGCCACCGGAGCTGAATATAAAAAACTCGGCGTACCGGGGGAAGCAGAGCTCGGCGGCCGCGGTGTTTCGTACTGTGCGGTGTGCGACGGGGCGTTTTTCAAAGGGAAAAATTTGGTCGTCGTCGGCGGCGGCGACTCGGCGGTCGAAGAGGGCGTCTATTTGACGCGGTTTGCCAATAAAGTGACGATCGTTCACCGCCGCGACAAGCTGCGGGCGCAAAAAATTTTGCAAGACCGGGCGTTCGCCAATGAAAAAATTGATTTCATCTGGAACCATACGGTGAAACAAATCAACGAAAAGGATGGAAAAGTCGGCAGCGTGACGCTTGTGCATACGCAAACGGGCGAGGAGCGCGAATTTCCGTGCGACGGCGTCTTCATTTACATCGGGATGGTGCCGCTCTCGAAGCCGTTTGCCAATCTTGGCATCACGAATGAAAACGGCTATATCGTCACGAACGAAAAGATGGAGACGAAAGTGCCGGGCATTTTCGCCGCCGGTGATGTGCGGGAAAAAACGCTCCGGCAAATCGTGACGGCTACCGGCGACGGCAGCATCGCCGCGCAAAGCGCCCAGCATTACGTTGAGGAACTGAAAGAAAAGCTCAATAAGCAAGGGGTCAGCTGAGTCGGTAACGAAACCGCAACAAAACCGTAATGGTGATTTAACCCAGATGTAACACGAATGCAATAGAAGTATCGTATGCTATAAGTAAGTAATTGACCCCCTTTTATATAGATCCTTGATTCGGCGCGGGCGTTTGTCCGCGTCTCTTTTTTGCTGGCAACTCTGGTTCTGCCGGTTGGCTTTCCGCCGAGTCATCGGAGAAGCTGTCGGTGGGGTGTTTTCCAACGGTTTGAATGTGGAGCGGCCTAACTATTTATGGTAAAATAAAGATGATTATGTGCGTGTTTGCGGAATGGTTGGGGTGAACAAATTGCAACGGGTGACAAACTGCGTATTATATAAAGACGGCCAAGTGCTGCTTTTGCAAAAGCCGAAGCGCGGCTGGTGGGTCGCCCCGGGCGGCAAAATGGAGCTTGGCGAGACGGTGCGAGAAGCGTGCATTCGCGAATATCGGGAAGAGACGGGCATTTACTTGAAAAATCCGGAGCTGAAAGGCGTCTTTACGATCGTGATGAAAAATGGGGACGAAACGGTGTCGGAGTGGATGATGTTTACGTTTTTCGCCGACGACTTCATTGGCGAAAACGTGCCGTCTTCCGAAGAAGGGACGCTCGCTTGGCATCAGGTGGAGACGCTTTCGACGCTGCCGATGGCCCCTGGCGACTACCATATTTTGGACTACGCCTTGAAAGGCAAAGGGGTCATGTACGGGGTGTTTGTCTATACAGAGGAATTCGAGTTGCTTTCATATCGGCTCGATCCGAGCTGATGGAGAGGAGGGGCGGAGATGGGACAAAACGGGGCGTTGCAGCCGATTCAGCTCGTCATTATCACCGGCATGTCCGGCGCGGGAAAGACGGTGGCGATTCAAAGCTTCGAAGACCTCGGCTTTTTTTGTATTGACAACTTGCCGCCGACGCTGCTGCCGAAATTTTTGGAGCTCGTCAAAGAATCCGGGAATAAAATGAACAAAGTCGCCCTTGTCATGGATTTGCGTAGCCGCGACTTTTTCGATCATTTGTTCGCTGCGCTCGATGAGCTGGCTGAGCAAGCGTGGGTCATCCCCCAGGTGTTGTTCTTGGACGCCCAAGATTCGACGTTGGTGGCCCGCTACAAAGAAACGCGGCGGACGCATCCGCTTGCGCCGAACGAGCCCCCGCTTGAAGGAATCCGTTTGGAGCGGAAGCTGCTCGAAGAACTGAAAGGGCGGGCGCAGATCATTTACGATACGACCGGACTGAAGCCGCGCGAGCTGCGGGAGAAAATCATCCGCCAGTTTTCATCGCACGCTCAATCCGGGTTTACCATCAACGTCATGTCGTTTGGGTTTAAGTACGGCATTCCAATTGATGCAGATTTGGTGTTTGACGTCCGCTTTTTGCCGAACCCGCATTACATTGAACATATGCGTCCGAAAACCGGGTTGGATGACGACGTATCGTCCTACGTGCTCAAGTGGGGGGAAACGCAAAAGTTTTTGGAAAAGCTGATCGACTTGTTGTCGTTTATGCTGCCGTATTACCAGCGCGAAGGAAAAAGCCAGCTGGTGATCGCCATCGGCTGCACGGGCGGCCAGCACCGTTCGGTGGCGCTCGCCGAATATATCGCCCGCCATTTTTCGGCTGACTATAAAACCGTTGTCTCGCACCGGGACATGGAGAGGAGAAAGGACATACACCGATGAGGAACGAACAAGCAGCGAAACTGGTCGTCATCGGCGGCGGCACCGGGCTTCCCGTCCTGCTGAGGGGGCTGAAGCAGCATGAGTTGGATTTGACCGCCATTGTCACCGTCGCCGATGATGGCGGAAGTTCCGGGCGGCTGCGCGATGAGCTGCACATTCCGCCGCCCGGGGATGTCCGCAACGTATTGGCCGCGCTGTCTGACGTCGAACCGCTCATTGTCGAGCTGTTCCAGCACCGTTTTCAAAACGGCAACGGCTTATCCGGCCATTCGCTCGGCAATTTGATTTTGGCGGCGCTCACATCGATCACCGGCGACTTTGTCAAGGCGATCCGTGAGATGAGCAAAGTGTTGAACGTGCGCGGCCAAGTGCTGCCGGCGGCGAACAAAAGCGTCGTCTTGCACGCGGAGATGGAAGATGGTTCCGTTGTCTCTGGCGAGTCAAAAATCCCGAGTGCGGGGAAAAAAATTAAGAGGGTGTTTTTAACCCCAGAGGATATTGAGCCGCTGCCGGAGACGGTTGATGCCATCCGCCGCGCCGATTTGATCGTCATCGGGCCGGGCAGCTTGTACACAAGCATCTTGCCGAATTTGCTCGTACCGAAAATCGGGCAGGAAGTATGCAAGGCGAAGGCGAAAAAAGTATATATATGCAACATTATGACTCAGGCCGGCGAGACGCCGCACTATACGGTGAGCGACCATGTGGAGGCGCTTCATGCTCATCTTGGCGGCCCGTTTTTGGATGTGGTGATCATCAACAGCGGAGCGATCCCGGAAGCGATCCGCCGCCGCTACGAGGCGGAGCGGGCCGAGCCGGTGCGTGACGACAGCAGCGGGCTTTCGTTGCAAGTCATCCGCGACGATATTGTCACGTACGAGGATGGGGTCATTCGCCATAATACGGCGAAAGTCGCCGCCCTTCTTCTCGGGCTTCTCCCTCACCGTTAAAGGCGGGGCCCGAGTAGGCCGTAAAGCGTCATTATGGGCGGCGATGCTTCCGATGGCCGCGCCGAATGTCAGGCACCTCCACCGGCCGGATGCGGGGAACGAATGGAGGTGGAGCGATCGTGTCTTTTGCATCGGAAACGAAAAAGGAATTGACCCATTTAGAGGTGAAGCCTTGCTGCTTGCGGGCGGAGCTGTCGGCGCTTTTGCGCATGAACGGTTCACTGTCGTTTTCCGGCGGGCGAATGGCCATCGATGTCCAGACGGAAAATGCGGCGATCGCTCGGCGCATTTATACGCTGCTGAAAAAAGGGTATGATGTCGCAGTCGAGCTGTTTGTCCGCAAGAAAATGCGCTTGAAAAAAAACAACGTCTACATCGTCCGCGTGACCGACGGTGCGGCCGCACTCCTTCGCGAGCTTTACATTGTGAACGGCGATTTTTCGCTCATCCATGACATTTCTCCGGAACTCGTCAAGAAAAAATGCTGCAAGCGCTCGTATTTGCGCGGCGCATTTTTGGCCGGCGGTTCGGTCAACAACCCGGAGACGTCGTCATACCATTTGGAGATTTTTTCGCTGTATGAGGAGCATAACCGGGCGTTATGCGAATTGATGAACAGCCACTTTTTTTTAAATGCGAAAACGTTGGAACGGAAAAAAGGGTTTATTACGTATTTAAAAGAGGCGGAAAAAATCGCCGAGTTTTTGAACATTATCGGCGCCCATCAAGCGCTGCTCCGCTTTGAGGACATTCGCATTGTCCGCGACATGCGCAACTCGGTCAACCGGCTCGTCAATTGCGAGACCGCGAATTTGAACAAAACGATCGGCGCCGCGCTCCGCCAGGTGGAGAACATCCGCTATATTGATGAAACGATCGGCCTTGATTCGCTGCCGGCCAAGCTGCGGGAAATCGCGAAACTTCGCATCGAGCATCAAGACGTGACGCTGAAAGAGCTCGGCGAGATGGTTGCCGGTGGAAAAATCAGCAAATCCGGCATCAACCACCGCCTGCGCAAAATTGATGAGATCGCGGAACGACTGCGGGCCGGAAAGCCGGTCGATTTCCATAAATCGCTGTAAAGGGGAGATGGAGAATGGTGGAAAAACAAGTGGAAGTGAAATTAAAAACCGGGCTGCAGGCGCGTCCGGCGGCGTTGTTCGTCCAAGAAGCGAACCGCTTTTCTGCCGATGTGTTTTTGGAAAAAGACGGAAAGCGAGTCAACGCGAAAAGCATTATGGGCTTGATGAGCCTCGCCATCGGCCATGGAGCGGTGATCACGCTCATTGCCGACGGTCCGGATGAGCAAGAAGCGATTGAAAAGCTCGCTGCCTATGTGCAAAAGGAAAAGTAAAGCAGCATGTGGGGCTGGCGGGGAAAGGAATGGAAAAGGCTGCTCCGTTTTTGTCGGAAGCAGCCTTTTTTCGTCAATGTCGGTGCAGACGCAGCTCTATAGCGGTTCTGCCAATGTGTGCATGCCTTATTTTTCATCAGCGCGCGTCAACACGCGGTCAATGATGCCGTATTCCATCGCTTTTTGCGCGGTCATAAAGTTGTCGCGGTCCGTATCGCGCTCGATCACTTCGATCGGCTGGCCGGTGTTTTCCGATAAAATGCGGTTCAATTTGTCACGCAAGAACAAAATGCGCTTCGCCGCAATTTCGATTTCCGTCGCTTGCCCTTGGGCGCCGCCGAGCGGTTGGTGGATCATGATTTCACTATTGGGCAAGGCGAACCGTTTCCCTTTCGCACCGGCGGCAAGCAAAAACGCCCCCATGGAAGCGGCCATGCCGATGCAAATCGTTGAAACATCCGGTTTGATGAACTGCATCGTGTCGTAAATCGCCAAGCCGGCTGTGATCGAGCCGCCCGGGCTGTTGATGTACAAGGAAATATCTTTGTCCGGGTCTTCCGCCGCCAAAAACAACAGCTGCGACACGATCGAGTTGGCCACTTGGTCGTCGATCGGGCTGCCAAGGAACACGATTCGGTCTTTCAATAAGCGCGAATAAATGTCGTACGCCCGTTCCCCGCGGTTCGTCTGTTCGATGACAGTCGGGATCAAATACATGAAAAAACGCCTCCTTTTCCATCCTAATGGATCGATATGTACGCTTTAATCATACAGGCATGGTCAATGAAGGTCAAACAAAACGACCTTCCCCATCCTTTATAACATATTCGCGGCTGGCGGCAAACATCCCTTTTTTCATCATAACCGCTTTTTTATTTTTTTAACCAGTTGCCTGTGGCGGTGGCATTGATGTGAAAGGAACAAAGGTTCAATTTTTCCTGTTTTTTATTGCATTTTTCCTCTTGCATTTTCGCACGATCCTGCTATAATAGAACATGCGACGGAACGAAACAGAGAAATAATGAAACGATATGCCCTCGTAGTGTAGTGGATAGCACGAGAGATTCCGGTTCTCTTAGCGTGGGTTCGAATCCTGCCGAGGGCGTTCCAACTATCCGACAAGTTCGGATTGAGATTCCCAAATCCCTTGATACGACCGCGTTTGCGGTCGTTTTTCATTTTTTGGGAATCCCGAAAAAACCGATAGAATCCGAAAAAATTTTGCACGAATTTTGCACGACTATTTGGCATGATACAGCTCCTCCATCGCGAGATCAACTTGACGGGACTCTTTTTGTTCCATCTCGTCTAAAATGTGCGAATACGTTTGCAAGGTGGTCACAATATCTTTATGTCCCAGCCGCCGGGAAACGTATTTGATATTCACTCCCTTATACAAAAGCATGGACGCATGAGTATGTCGGAGGCCGTGACAAGTAATTGGTTTAACCCTGACTTTTTTGCACAGTGCACGCAATGTTTTATTGACCGCGTTATTCGTTACAATTTCCATCTTTGTGTTGATGAATACTAAATTTTTCGTGTTTCTTAATCCGGTTTTCATCGCCAATTCATTTTGATGTTTTCGCAGTTCTTTGAGCATATTTAACGTCTCGTCATCGATCGTAATGGTTCGTTTTGAATCGAATGTTTTTGTATCGCTAAAGTCATTTTTATCCTTGAAATCCCACGTTTTATTGATCGTGATCGTTTTGTTTTTAAAGTCGACGCAATCCCATGTAAGCCCCATAATTTCCGAAAAACGGGCTCCAGTAGCGATTGCGAATAAAATGATGTATCGGGACATATATTTGGGTTTCATGCCTTTTTTGATTTCTGCTACAAGCCTTTTCACTTCGTCGAAATTGAGATACTTCAATTCGTCCGATTTTGTCTCCACTTCCCCTTTGATGATAACTTTATACGTCGGATCACGGGTGATGATCCCTTCCTCAATTGCATCGCGGAGGCATGATCGAATATACGTGTGTCGCTTTCGTACCGTCGCTGTTGTGTGGTTTTTGCCGATTTCATTGATGAACTTTTGGTACATATCGCGCGTTAAATCTTTCAGTTTAACTCCGGCGAAATATTTCTCAACTAACTCGACGGATAACTCAATATTCCTTTCATGCGCCAAGCTGTATTTCCCCTTTTTGTACAGCTCGAACCAATTCCGCATATATTCAGGAAAAAGCTGATCCCCAGCATTGATGTCGTATCCTTTGTGGAGCTGTTTCTCCAATTCAGCGGCCGCAAGCTCCGCCTCCTTTTTGGTGCGAAAACCGCCTTTCGTTTTCGTTTTGTATTTCCCATTCTCCTTATACGAAACGCGATAGCGCCAGCCGCTCTTGGTTTTTTGAATGCTAGCCATGTCATCTCCTCCCCTTGCAAAAGTGTAGAATATATGTTTGGTTCAGTGGTCAAAATTTTTTAGATGCACCACCTCCTTGGGGATGCCATACGCCGCGGCGGCCTCATAAATGGTTGCGTCAGTGCCGCGGTATGTATACAGCACATTATCCGACAGAAGCAATTCCACCGCAAATTCGTTGGCTTCTCGCTCCACCCTGTCCATGCAGAAAAGTGTGTTTTTTCGCAAAAATGAAGTGCTAAGTTCGGGATGCAGAATCGCATGTCCTAGTTCATGGGCACAGACGAAGCGTTTCATAGGCTCGTCCAACTCATCGTTAATATGGATGATTTGAATCCGACGGAACGTATGATGATACCCGTATATCCCGCCTAGTGGTTCAAATAACAGCACTATGCCTTTCTGCGATGCGATCTCAAAGGGGTTGTTCGTGCCGTGCTTTCGGATCATCTTCTCTACAATTTGTTTGATCTTTTCAGCCATAGCGAACCCCCTGGAGATGGTTATTCTTTTCGGTATTTCTTCGGCGTGAATTTTTGCTTTGCGATGCGCTTGGCGAGGCGGAGCGAGTTTTCTAGAGATGCGATCAGTAGTTCCCGATCTTCTGCGTCGAGTTCGTCGATGTCCACTCCGCCGAATGCAGCAAATCCACTTCCTGTCTTGAGTCCATTGATGATCTTTTCCAGCTCCTTTTGGATGTCGCGCTCGTCTTTCTCGGTAAGTTCGGGGAGCTTGGGTTTGTCGTTATCATCGAGGTATCCAGCGACTTTCAATAGTTCTTCATACGGGTAGTCATAAGCCTTGGCAATTTTTTTTAATGTTTCAGCAGAGGGATTGATGGGTGTTTTCGTTCTCGGATCTATCCCTTTTTCTAAATTCCGTAAATAATTATGGCTAATGCCGATACGTTCACTTGCCTCTCTAAGGGAAGCATTCCCTCGTAATTCCCTTAAAAGTTCACCTAGGCTTTTCATTAATCTGAACTCCTCCCTAAAATGTAACTTTTACATTACATATTGTAAATCAAAATTTACATAGAGTGAATTATTTCTTTGTAATTCATAGTTGACTAATTGTAATCCTTGAGTTACAATTAAAATCGACAGGAGGTGATAGAGTGAAAAACTGCTTGAGGGATGTTCGCCGGTCTTTTGATATTACTCAAGAAGAGCTAGCAAAGGCCGTTGGAACAACCCGTCAAACGATACACAAAATCGAAAGAGGGAAGTTAAAAAGGGCTCCATCGTATGAATTGATGTATGCTATCGCGCAATTCTTTGGAAAAAAGGTAGAGGATATTTTTTTTACACAAGTTGTAACTCATGAATTACAAGAGAAAAAAACAGCCGGGTAAGGAGGATTGCGCAATTGACAGAAATTCGAGCTTTCAACCATGAAATGTTTGGCGAGTTGCAAGTGTTAGTGGAAAACGGCGAGATTTATTTTCCGGCGACAGACGTAGCAATTATTTTGGGATACACCAATCCGCATAAAGCGATCAAGGATCATTGCAAAGAAAAGGGGGTAACGATTCGTTCAGCCCCTACAGCCGGTGGTGAGCAACAAAAGAAATTCATCACCGAAGGAAATCTCTATCGTTTAATTGCTCGAAGTAAACTTCCAGAGGCCGAAAAGTTTGAATCGTGGGTGTTTGATGAAGTCCTTCCAACCATCCGCAAAACTGGCGGCTATGTCTCGAATGATGAAATGTTCATCAATACGTATCTTCCGTTCGCGGACGAACAAACGAAAATGATGTTCCGCGGCATGTTGGAAACGGTGCGGCGACAAAACGAACAGATCGCGGCGATGAAGCCGAAAGTGGAGTATTTCGATGCGCTGGTTGACCGGAACTTGCTGACGAATTTCCGCGACACGGCGAAAGAACTGAAAATCAAGGAACGGTACTTCATCAACTGGCTTTTGGAGAACAAATTTGTGTATCGCGATCAGAAAGGGAAGCTCAAGCCATACGCGGCGTATGTTCCCGAGCTATTCGAGCTGAAAGAGTGGGAGCGAAACGGCAAGGCAGACGTGCAAACGCTGATCACGCCAAAAGGAAGAGAGACGTTCCGGTTATTGCTGAAGAAAGAAACGGCGTGAAGGGGGAGACGAAGTGAAAAGCAAAGTCTGGTGGTCGATGCAAGACCTAAAGGAACACACCGGCTACAGCGAGGATTGGCTGAAGGAGCATATCCTGCTACACCCTCGCTACAAGCCGATGCTCGACATTGAAAATGGTGGCTTCGTGTACTACCCGGAACGGAAAGGTGAACGTTGGTGCTTCATTGCATCGAAGATGGAGGAATTTCTTCAAAAGCATTTTCGAGACATCTTTTTGAAAAAGGGGGATCCTCATGCAAGTCAAAAAACTTTCGTTCAATGAGTTGCCGGAAGAGACCAAGAAGTTGGCGGATGACATCATAGACAAAGAGCGAATCATCAGCATTTTTAGCATAGAAGCGATTGACTACGGCAATGGAAACATCTCCTACAACATTAACGGGATCAGCAAAAACTTCATCGTGGAAATCGGCATTCACAGTCGGCGTGGTGTTGAGTGGGTCAACAGTGTTGGATTGAGTACCATTCGTGATGCGATTAAGGCATGCCCAGAGCTTTTGGAACGCTTCGGACTCGAGTGAAACGGAGGTGAAAAACATGAATATGGAATGCCCACGTTGTGGCGCAGAAGCTCGTTGGGAAGTAGTGGAAATCGTTGAGGGAAAAGGGTACGTTTGGGAAGCAGAATGCGATGAGTGCGGTTGGGAGGATAGCAAATACGAGTTTTGAACCTCGAATGAGTCGATTCAACCTTGAGAGAAAAAAAGGGGAAGGGCAAAGAGGGCGGCTCACCTTCTTTGCCAACTACTCCTTAGTGCCTATCCTCAGGCGCGGGATGTTGTCCTGTTTTTCCAAATTGCCTCATGTTTTTGGCCAATGTTGCCTGTCTCCTGCGTCTGAATATAGGCATTAGGGGAAAGGGGGTGGTTCATTGCGGAATGATGATAAAACAAAAGCACGTGTCCGCATAGGGGAACTTCTAAACATATGCCGCAAATGTCCGTATGGAGGTCTTCGCAACAGCAGTCGATATGTACAGCAATGCGAAACATGCGATGTCTATAAAGAAATGCGGACGCTTGGAGAGTGGCTTATCAATGATGCCAGTCAGCGCCCGAAAGACAAGAGGATCAAGAAATGGACAGAGGAAGAACGACGGATACTGCTCGACAATATTCATTTACCGGTCAGAACGTTGTCAGAGATGCTCAACCGTACAATACCATCAGTCAGAAATCAAATCGACCTTCTAAAGAGAAAGGGGCTGTTATAAATGGCTGTGGAAAATCCGATGACGCTTAACGTGAAATGGGAAGAACCGAGAGTGATCGGCGAATGTGCCGGATGCTTCTCCGACATTGTCGAAGGCGAAGGATACATTGAGTTTCCAGACGGCCTTCTCGTACATTACGACCGCTCTTGCGCGATGGCGTTTTGTTTAGAACACGGCGAATTGAAGCATTACTAAAGACCTGTAAAGGGGAGAGCGCTCATGAAGCTGTACGAACTAGCAGCCAACTATGCCGAATTGCTGAATATGGCTGAAGAAATGGATTCAGAGGCGTTGGTTGATACATTAGAAGCGATTCGCGATGAAATCGAACTCAAGGCGGAAAACATTGCAAAGTTGATCCGCAACCTCGAAGCGGATGCGAAAGCCATTCGAGAAGAAGAAAAGCGACTAAACGAGAAAAGAACAGCAATTGAAAATAAGGTGAAACGGCTGAAATCGTATCTAGTCGAGCAATTGGAGCACGCAGGCATTCAAAAAATTAAGCGACCGACCATCACAGTTTACATCCAGGATAATCCGCCGTCCGTGAATGTTGTAGATATGTCGGTGATCCCTGCGGAGTTTTTGAAACAAAAAGTCGAGGTGGACAAAAAAGGCATTTTGGAGCGGATCAAAAACGGAGAGCAAATTCCAGGCGTTGAACTAAAACGAGAAAAAGGAGTGAGAATTCGATGACGAAAACAGCTGAACAACCAAAACCGCTCAATATCTATCAGAAACTCGTTGAAATTAGAAAAACGGTCGATGTGTTCGTAAAAGACTCGCAAGGGTACGGCTATCGTTATGTATCCGGCACGCAGGTGCTGAAAAAGATTCGAGAAAAAATGGACGAATTGGGCGTGTTGCTCGTCCCAATCGTCCTCAACCAAACACACTCTACTTTTAATTATACCGTATGGGACAGAGAAAATAAACGCGAACGGCCAAAAACAGACTTTGTTGTCACTGGCGACATGAAATATGTATGGATCAACGCTGACGATCCGAGCGATCGCATCGAAATCCCTTGGCAGTACATGGGACAACAAGACGACATTTCAAAAGCGTTTGGCAGTGCCTTGACGTACACGGAACGATACTTTCTCATGAAGTTTTTCAGTGTTCCGACTGACGAGGACGATCCCGACGCGAGAGATACGAAGGAAAAGCAAAATGGGCAGCTTGACAAAAACGGGAAAACCAAAAAGGCGAGCGAAAAGCAACTGGAATACATCGACACGCTGATTTCTCGCAGAGTAACCGCCGATTGGCCAAAAGAAAAGTTATACGAAAAACTCAAAGAAACGATGGGTGTTGACAAAGAACCGTCTGAATGGACGGTCGAGGAAGCAAGCAAAGCGATCTCGATCATAACGGGGCGGTTCGAATGAAAACATGGATGAAACGGTTCGGGGAAGCGTATTGGCGCTTCCTCGAAACCGATGAGGATACGGACGCGATTTTAAGAGAAACGAAGCTGGGGTGGCTTCCCTACGCTGTTTCCGGCGCGATTCTCGCTTTGATTCTTATAGGGAACCATTGAAACTCGGAGATGAGACCGATTGGCCACAAGAAAGAAGAAAGAGAAGGTTCAAAAGGCATTTAAAGAAGGGCTCGAATATCGAGTAGCCTTGCCGTTTTGCTATACGTGGATGGCTAGAACGAAAAAGGAATACGAAGCCTATGCCAGAGGATACATCCAAATCGTTCATCCAGAATTCAAAGTGATCGATGTAGATAGAGAAAAACAAATAGTGATTTGCGTTAAGGAAGATAAGACGCCATAAAAGGAGATGGCAACATGCTGACTGGACATCCTATTGTAGATAAAGTAGCAAAAATCAATCTCGCTGGGACGGTAATCCCTCACAATTGGTTTAGCACCATTACTTTTGAGAATGGAAAGCCAGATACGATTGCAATCGTTCTTCTATCCGAAATTGTATATTGGTATCGGCCAATGTTCATAAAGGACGAAGCGACAGGACGAATCAAGGAGGTTCGAAAACGTTTCAAGGCCGATCTTTTACAACGAAGCTACGATAGCCTCGCTGAACAGTTTGGCTTCACCAAAAGGCAGGTGAAGGATGCTATAAAGCGGTTAGAAGATAAAGGTTTGATCCGACGAGAATTCCGAAACATCCATGTAGATGGAATGACACTGACTAACGTGCTTTTCATAGAGCTGAATCCGGAAAAACTATCAGAATTCACATACGGAGTAGAGGATATGACGACAGATGAAATAGGTTCTGACGTTTCAACGGATAAGGTATTACGTTCTAACGTCACACCCTATGCGATAGAGCGTCAGACAAATACAGAGATTACTACAAAGACTACTACAAATATAGATGATGATAAGCGCGAATTGATAAACGATACTTCGAGAGAAGAAAAAACCAAATGCAATCCTGTTACCGAATTCGAGAAAGCATTTGGTTATCTGCCCCCTTCTATCTTGCAACAGGAGTTTGAACAAATAATCGAAAGTGGACAATTTCAAGAACCGGAAGAGATCATCGTCGAAGCGATCCGATTGGCGCGGAAACAAATGCCGCGGAATCCGGCACGCTACATTTCTAGCATTCTACGAAACTTCGAATTCATGGGGCTGTTCACTCTTGAGGACGTAAAAGAGTACAACGAAATGTTCGAGCAAAAGAGGAAACAGGCGCAGCGCCGCCGGCAATCGCCAACCGAGATCAACTGGGACGAACTCTAGCCAAAGGGGAGAACCGGCATGACAAGAGAGCAAGTGAAGCACGTCATGAAGCTCATTTCATTCGTCTATTCAAACTTCGAGGTATCGAAAGAGAAAGTAGACATTTGGTACGACTTGTTGGCGGACGAACCGTTCGACTTGGTGCTGTCCAACGCAAAGCGACATGCCAAGGAAAATACCTATCCGCCTACGATCGCCGAACTTTGCCATAGAGAGGAACGGCCGGCTTATTATGAGCTGTATGTTCACAACATGAACGCCGGAGAGGACTGGACACAATGAGTGTCGAGGCAGAAAAAGCAGTGTTAGGGACATTTCTTGAATGTCCCTACCTGCTCAAAGAAACGGTTCTGACCGAAACGCATTTCAGCGATCCGAAGCACCGGAAGCTGTTCGCCGCCATGAAGCGGATCGCACAGCAAGGAGACGAACCGGATATTGTGACGCTTTCCACGACAGAAGATGTGGCTGACTTTGGCGGCCTCTCCTATCTCAACGAGGTATCCGCATTTGCAAACGAAACGAAATTCGACCAATACGAGGCGTTGGTTCTTGACGAATGGAAAGAGCGTGAGAAGCGGCGGATTCTTGTTGTGGCGGCGCAGGAAAATTGGGATATTGACAAGATCACAACCGCGCTGACTCGTTTAAACGAAGGGAGGATCACCGACCATCATGACATCAGCGATTTGTTGCATGAGGTGGCCGAAGCGCCGTGGACGCCGACCGAGCGGAAAATGGGTGCGCCGTCGGGCATTAGCGAACTTGACAAAATGCTGAACGGTTTCAACGATGGCGATTCGATCATTTTGGCAGCGCGACCGTCCATGGGGAAGACCGACTTCATGATCCATTTCGCGAAGAGCGTCGGATGGCACGGGTACTTGCCTATCGTGTTTTCGCTTGAAATGGCGGCCGACAAAATACGCGACCGGCTCATCGGTTCGATTGGCGGATTCAATCGAATGAAATTGCGAAATCCGTATCACGACTTGTCGGAAGAACAGAAGCGCATGTGGATCGAAGTCATTGGGAAGGCATCCGAAACGCGCATGCAAATCTTTGACGGCGCCGGACAGAGCATCGCGGACATTCGCTCGAAAATCAGAAAGTCCATCAATCGATTTCCGGACAGGAAGCCTGTCGTGTTCATTGACTATCTCACGTTGATACGGCCAGAGCGGTACTACGGCGGGAACATGCACTTGCAAGTCACCGAGATTTCCAGAGCGATCAAGGAGACGGCAAAAGAATTCAGTTGCCCGATCATCACACTGGCGCAACTGTCGCGAGATGTAGAGAAGCGAAGCGACAAGCGACCGTTGATGTCGGACATTCGAGAGTCGGGAAGCATCGAGCAGGACGCGGACGTGGTGATCTTTCTATACCGCGACAACTATTACAACGCCGAAGCTGATCCCCGCGTAGCGGAAGTCATTGTGGCCAAGAGCCGCAACGGGGCGGTTGGGACGGTTCGGGTTTCGTACAACCGGAACACGGGGGTGATCCAAGATTTATACCGTCCATGAACTGATGAAAGAAGCCATTCGTGACGAAACCGCTTCTCTTATCTATACGCTTCACTACTTTTTGTCCGCAGGACGGCTACGGCGCAACAGCACGATGGATGAACTCGAAGCGGCTATGGAAAGCGTGACTGAAGAAGACACACGCGCCATCACACGTCTTGTTGAGGAAAACCCTTTGAAGGTGTGCGAAATTCGCGTGTTTTCATTGAAAGTTGGGAAGGGGCGATTCGCCTTTGTGTTCGCCGTAAATGAAGAAGAAGCAAAGTCGTTTGTTCGGCACAAATACGGCATAGAACCGAAAAACTGTTTTCAATATCCGATCGATTTCCCTATGTCGATGGGCAATCGTTTCACGACTTTTCGAGAGATGGCAAGGGCGAAGAATTCGTTTCCGTCACTGGCCGGATTTTATCAAAAGGAGGTGAGGGAGTGAGTTTCAAGGAATGGCGTGCCGTTCCCAAGAAAGTGCCGGAGAAGCGAAGAAAACGGAAAGCACCTTCTCCAAAAACGAGAGGAAGCATCAGCAAAACCGAGTACAACCGCATGATCGAAATGTTTGGCTGTCGTTGCGTGATGTGCGGCGATCCGCGCATCGAGGCGCACCATGTCCGTTTCCGCTCCCAAGGCGGAAGGGGGAAGTGGAGAAACCTTGCTCCTTTGTACTACCGCTGCCATCGGGCTGTCCATCAGAATCGAGCGTTGGCGGAAAGGCTGATGGCGATGAGGGAAGACATGTTCGGGAAATGGTACTGGGCGGATGAATACGACTTGTATGAAAACGGGCTAATTAAAGAGCCGCTAAAGGAAAATTTCGAGAACTTTATGAAAGGGGAAGAAAATGAAGAAATGGTACGTCATTGTGCAGGAAAAGAAATCGGTGGATGGTGAGTGTTTGATCGAGATTAAAACCGTAGAGAGCCGGCCAAAAAAGTTTACGTATGTTGTGTTTGCCGAGAAATAGAAAGCGAGGGATTGACATGATTAACCGCGTCATTTTGACAGGACGGCTGACGGACGATCCGCAGTTTCGATATACACCAAGTGGAGTGGCTGTTGTCACATTTACACTGGCCGTCACACGCCCGTTTGCGAATCAAAATGGAGTGCGGGAAGCTGATTTCATTCGTTGCGTCGCGTGGCGAAAACAGGCGGAGAACATCGCAAACTATTTGAGAAAAGGGAGCATGGTCGGGATTGACGGGCGATTGGAAACGGGCAGCTATGAACGGAACGGACGGAGGACGTATTATACGCAGGTCGTGGTGGATATAGCGACGTTTTTGGAGCCGCGCAACGCTTCGAATTCGGACGCGAAACAGAAAGGGAATAGGGAGACACCCGAACAAGAGAAAAACGCCTCTGGGAGAGCGAGAGAAGCGTTTATGAAGCCGCCAGAGGAACAGGGATGGTTTAACGATCCTTTTGCTGATAACGGGGAGCCGATCGAAATGAACGATGACGATTTACCGTTTTGACGAAAGGGATGGTAGAGGGTGAAGGAGACGGATAAAAAGTGGCTCGATGGTGAAACATCGATAAAACCGGGAGATTGGGTGTATTGTGTCAGCGTAAATAGTGCGTACTGTGGATGGTTGGGCTACGTCGAATGGGTTAGGCCGCCCGTGGGAATGGTTCAGTTTACTCTTAACCACGACGAAAAGCCCGTTCGGAAAAGAAAACAAATGTTGCTCCGGCAATTGGCGCCTGTGGATCAATGGGAACTGACGAGGGAGAATATCGACGACATGGTGAATATCGCATTGGATACTGGCGACCAAGAATGGTTCGATCAACTGATCATGATGAGAAACGAGAGAGAAAAGGAGGAACAAAAATGGAGAAAGTGAGATTGTCGACGCGTCAAGAACACGCTTTGAAATGGTTGAAAAGAGAATACCCCGTCGAAGAGATCATGGAAAGTATCTATTCAGCCCAGTACTAGCGAGATTTTCAGAATCCAGCACCAATAGGGCATTCCCAGTATCGAAAATGCCCTAGGAGGAATGGAGAATCGTTTGAAGAGGCTCTCCGCTTAGAAGTCTTTGCAACGATTCCCACACCGGCTTTCCGTGTTTTTGCAGGGTGGAAACGACGCTGCGGATGACACAGAAAGCCTCGGCATCGTCTTCCTGACGAAACGTTCCAGAGATTTTTTGTTTGACTTTCACCATCCGTAAATCGCGTTCGGCTTGGTTATTGTCAAACGGCACTTCTTTCTTTCGCAGGAAGAGAAGCGCTTCTTGCTTGCGCTTTTCTAGGCGCCGGATGAAATTTTCCGCTTTGCGGACACCTAGATGGCTGCCTTGTCGGCAACGTTCATCGAGTTCCCGGCGTCCATTCGAAAGAAGCTCGTCGTACACCGCTTCCCAATACCGGACTTTCTCTTCCGGCAAGGCTCCGCCCGCTTTCTCCACTGCCTGTTTCATCTCCAACAGTGCTTCGGCCATCTTGTTCGACCAAGAGTGCTGGTAAAGTTCGGTATATTCCCGAAGCTCCCGGAGATGATGGGCGTGGCAAAGGGCATGGCTCGCCTGCGTATACATCGGGTATACGGAATACGCATCATGTACCATCGTTCCTTTGTACCGTGGCAAAATCCCGATGTCATCCGTCGCTTGTTTGCCACGCGAGCGATGAATCCCGTATCGGGTTTCCTTGGAAGTGGAAGCGACGTGCACCCATTGTTTCGTTCCCTTCACACGCAGGCTCGTTTCATCGACGTGCAGCGTGCTCGAGGTGAGCAGCGCGGCTTCGATTTCTTCGATCGCTGCTTCTAACACAGGCTGCCACCGTCTCGTCATGTTCACGACCGTTCCGGCACTAATGGGATGATGAAATAATGTTTTCACCATCTCCGTAATCCGTTCGCACGGAATCAACTGCGCGTGATTCCAGTATAACAGGAGTGAAGTGATGACCGGTCCATATTGTACATGATTGGTGACATAGAAAGGGAACTCCGCCTGCTGGACAAGTCGGCATTCCGGACAACGCTTGATTTCCCGCTCATGTTGAGTGACTTCCATGCGAACCACTGGGAGGTCGAACACTTGGCGAATGTCTACTTGAAGTGGATCGACATGTTCTAAAGAGTGACCACATCCTTTGCATTGGGTCACACGGTGAAGGACTCGATGGTCAGGATTCGGTGCTTGGCGGAGCGTCGTTCCTTGGTGCCCTGGCTGTCCTCCCGGCCGTTTCTCCGACGGTTGGCGAGAAGGAGATTTCGCCCCAAACCGGTCAGAGGACGGCGGTAAATGACTATTCGTACTGTTTTTTTTCGTACGGGCTTCTAATTCTGCAATACGTGCTTTCAATTGCTGGTTTTCTTGTCTTAACTGTTTATTTTCGTTGATGAGTTTTTCGATGGTCTGTGCTTGACGTTCGATGTTTGCCACCATGCTTTCGAGTGTGAAGACCGCTTCTTGGAAGCCAAAAGCAACATTTGCCATTGTGTTCACCTCCCATGTCTATGATGGTAATTAGTATAGACAAGGAAGGTACGAACAAACCGGCTCTCGTAAATTTTTTCTATGTACGGGCTGAATAGTTACATGCGAGCATCTCTTGCTTGGACATTTTTCTTCCAAAAACGGAGGCCATGATCAACGAACCGAACTGACGGCCAAACAGGTTCAATTCTTTGCGGCTCTAGGGCTGGAACCTCCTCCAAAGATTCTAGAAGGCCGGTGAATTAATGGGGCATAGACTTCCCTCATGTCGAATTTTGGAGACCATTCTCCCCGCCATTTGGCGCCAAAGGACGGGAAGACGAGCAGGACTTCCTGCTCCAAATTCCGTTTTTGCGCACGCCAAAGAGCCGGTCCCCCCTCGTTTTTTTCGAAACCGGCACAATCGCTTCAGATTTTGCACGACGGCGGTCAACAGCGCCTGTTCTTCCATGGCGTCCAGGCCCCGGCTTCGGGCCCGGTCCAGCCCATGAMATTCCTTCCCTTCGGCGAAC